>JAMONT010000082.1 GCA_027066455.1 Candidatus Altimarinota bacterium | reverse complement strand
GATACTTCTTGAACATTTAGTGAAGATTGGGTAGTAAAACCAAATATTGCTGGTTGGGATTATACTCTTAGATGACAACAATGTTTAACTACAGAAAGTTGTACAAATAATAATTTAACAGAAGATTTTAATTGAGATATAACTTATACATTTTGAAAAAATATTCCTAAACAAAGTAAACCAATTAGATGGAATGAAAGCAAGCAAGAATTTGAATTTTATTGAGAAGATTGAGTTGATTATGATTCTAGTAAATATATTGGAGAATGGTAAAAAAAATAATTATAGCATGTCCTTTTGTATAAATAAAATATATTATAAAAAAAACTATGAAAAAAATAATTACTAAAAAAGCCTTTACTCTGGTAGAATTAATAGTAGTAATAACAATATTAGCAATTTTGGCAACAATAGCATTTATATATTGGCAAAGTTATGTTAAAGATACAAGAGATGTAGTTAGAATTACAGATATGTGAAGTGTAGAAAAAGCATTAAGGCTTTATGCTGTAAAAAATGATAATCAATTTCCAAAGCCAGATAATAGTGTAGAAGTAAGTTATAGTTGAGCAGAAGTTTGGACACAATGAGAATTTTGAGAAACAGTATTTAAAGCTGTAGAATTAATAAGTGAAGACTTTTTAGATCCAGATACTTTAGAAAAATATCCATATTCAGTATCAAATCAATGAAATGAATTTGAAATATGATCTATAGAAGAAGCATGAACTTTGCAAACAAATAAAATTATAAATCAAGTATATGCTTGAAATACTATAGTACCAGCAATAATAAGATGAAATTACAATTGAGTAATGTTAAAAGTACAAACAGGTTCAATAGAATATATATTTGCTTTACCAAGTATAATAAGTTCAGATTTATGAACACCAACAATAAATTATATAATAAATAACAAAAAATTGGTGTATAGTTGATACTGAAATTTACCTGAAACATATAAAAACTCTAGATTTAAAGTTGATTGATGATGAAATTTAAATTTAGTTAATTTGGAAAACTTTATAGTATTTAGTTGAAGTATAGAAGATTTAAAAACAAATGAAACTAAACAACTTGAGTTAATAACTAATTTACAGGAAGCTTATAGTTGAACAATAATAAAAGAAAAAAATAAAATAAAAGAAATTTTAGGTGTAGATTCAGTAAATGAAGAAGAGCAAACAAAATATTTAGCACAAAGTTTAATAAGAAATTCTTTTGATCCAAAAATGAAAATTACAGCAAGTAATAAAAAATTTGTAGAAATACCATTTATTACAACTTGGAGAACAAGTAATACTTGAGCAACTAATGATAATCAAATTATGATATGAACAAGAAGTGATTTATATACTTATGATTATCAAATAGATTGGTGAGATTGAAGTATAGATGATAATATTACTTGAGATAAAATTCACACATATAATTCTCCTTGAACATACACTGTTAAAATTACAGGTAAATTTCCTCAATTATATTTTTCTTCAGATGTATCATTAGCTATTTGAGGTGAAGTTCCATGGGTAAATGATCCAGTTAATTGAAATAAGTATGATAATGAAAAAATATTATCAGTAGAGCAATGGTGAAATAATAAATGGAAATCTATGAAACAGACATTTTACTGAGCTAAAAATTTAGTTATAAATGCAAGTGATGTTCCTGATTTATCAAAAGTTACAGATATGAGTCGGATGTTTACTCATGCAATTAGTTTTAATCAAAATATTAATAATTGGAATGTTTCTAATATTACTAATATGCAATCATTATTTTTAGAAGCATATAATTTTAATCAGCCATTAAATAATTGGAATGTTTCAAATGTAGAAAATATGGTAAGTTTATTTTATTATGCTACAAGTTTTAATGAGAATATAAATAGTTGGAACACTTCAAATGTAACTAATATGATGAAAACCTTCAGATTAGCAACCAGTTTTAATAAACCATTAAATAATTGGGATGTTTCTAATGTTACAAATATGTATATGATGTTTTATTGAGTACATTCTTTTGATCAGGATTTAACTAGTTGGGATACTAAAAATGTTACAACTATGAGATATATGTTTGGAAATGCAACTTCTTTTAATTGATATGATTTATCAGGTTGGAATGTAGATAAAGTAATATGACATTCTAATCATTTTAGATTTTTTGTTTGGGGTTCTTCTGGTACTCAACCAATTTGGATACATTAATTACATTCAAACTTGATAAAAATAATTACACTTTCATATTTTATCAAATTTAATTAAATATATTCATAAATATTTTCAATCTTTTCAATCTTTTTTATAAAAATATTCAAATTTTACAACAATTTTATTTTCATTTTCTAAAAAAATTTCAAAATTTATTTTTTTATCTTTATGTTCTTTTATTATACTCCATTCTTTTTTCAAATTATTTTTATCAATTATTTTAAAGTATGGTGTTTCAAAATATTCCAAATTTTTTGAAAATAAATTTAAAACAAGTTCAATATTATTTTCTAACCAAAAATTTTTAAAATTATTTAACCATTTATTTTTCATAATTTTTTTATTTATTTAAATAATTTTCTTATTTTAAAAATAATCTTTTTTCATTATATTCCTTTAATCTTTCTTCTAAAGTACCTGAATGAATTTCAAATAAATGATTATCATAATCATAAAAATAAATAGATTCAGCTTCTGCTTCTTTTCTTTTTCTTCATTTTTTTATCTCTAATCACAAATTTTTAATTTTTTCTTCATATTTTAAAAAATCTTTTTTAGAAACTTTAAATGCTAAATGATTATAAGTTTTTTTATCTAAAGATTTTCAAGGATTTAAAGCAATCCAAGTATTAGCAATTAAAAAATATTTTGCATTTTTTCAGCTATATAATTCTTCTGCATTAAAAATTTTTTTAAAAAATGTAGCTGTTTTTTCCATATTTTCTACAATAAATGTAATATGGCTAATTGATTTAATCATAATATTTTATTTAAAAATTATTTTAATTAATTTTTCAGTATTTCCTTAAACATAAATTTCACTAAAATTTTCTTGAGAATTAATCTTTTCTAAAACTTCTAAATCAAATCCAAAATATTTTTCTTTATCCTTTTTTGTAATATTTTTTATATCAATAAATTTTAATTCTCCACATTTTTCAGGTTCATTATTTATGATTTTTCAAGAATATTTTTTAACTTCCAAATAAAAATCTATATAAACTCTTTTATCTAAAGAATTTCTATGAGAAGTATGAATAATTTCCAAATCTTCTTTTTTTACATCTACTCCTAATTCCTCTTTTAATTCTCTAAGCATTCCAATTTTTACTTCTTCACTTCCTTCCAAATGTCCTGCTGGCAATTGATATCCTCAGTCTCTAAAACCAGTATTTTTTCTTTTCATAAACAATATTTCTCATAAATCATTTTTTATAATTCAATAAATAGCTACATAAAAATTTGGATTTCTCATAATATTTTAAATTAATTAATTAAGATTTATCAATATTTTCAAGTAATTCAGGAAAAGCTGGCCCTGAAAAATGTTTTCTGTCTTGAAAAATAAAAAATTTAGAATTTTTTAATAATTTTTTCCAAACAAAATATTGTTCAAATGGTAAAATAGGATCATCTTCAGAAAAATATAAAAAAACTTTTTTAGCATTTTTTTCTATATTTTCAGCTTTTTTAAAATCTAGAGCAAAATCTCAAATATATTCATCAACCAACCCTTCATCATTAATAAGAGGTGCAACTAAATGAACCTCAGAAATCTTTTTTGGAAATTCATTTTCACTTAAATATTTTGCTAAAAATGAAGCTCAAAGAGAATTTCAAATTAAAATTATTTTTTCATCTCATAAATAAGGAAAAAGTTTTTCAAACCAAATTTTCCAAGATTTATAATCAGCATTTTGCTTGCAAGGCATTTGTGGTTCAAATACTTCAAAGTCATCACTCAAAGCCCAAGCAATCCAATCTCTCCAACTTTTTTTCTTTTTATATGGATTATATTCTCTTTTTTCAAGATAATTATAATATTGCTCTTTTGTATAAAAAGCTTCTCATCATCTAATAAATATTATTTGTTTCATAATTTTATTTTAATTAATTTTATTATATTTAAGCAACTTTCAATTATCTGTATCATACCAAACATCATATTTTATATCTTTTTCTCAATTTAATATTCTTGGTAACCATATTTTATCAAATTCCCACATTTTATCATATGGAATATTTTCTAAATCAAACCAAAAAGGCTTAATTTCATCAGATTCTTTTATTTTTCATGAATAATCTAAAATATTATACAAATGAACAGTTAAATTCCAATCAGATTTATTTTCAAAATAAAAATTCATTATTCAAACTTTTTCCTGTTTAATTATATCAATATTTATTTCTTCTTTTGCTTCTCTAATCATACAATAATCAATATTTTCTTCTCATTCCTGTTTTCATCAAATTCAATTCAAAACTCATTTAGCAAATCATTTCATTTTTTCTCACAAAAATATTTTATTATTTTTAACCATTACTCAAAGTGTTGTTTGTAGCATAATATTTTTTTAAAAAAATAAATTTTATTTATTCTACTGATTTTTTGTATATTATTTAAATTAATTTAAAAATCAAAAAATTAATCAATACTATCAGAAGCTAAAGCATAAAAAGGTTTTCAAATAACTTTTTTTTCATTTTTATATTCTCTTATAAAATTCAAACTTGTTGTTGTTTTGTAAAAATTTCAAACTTGTTTAATATATTTTTCCAAAAAATAATTAAAAACTTTTGGAATATTATCTCTATTATTTGTTTTTGCTTCTATTGGAAAAATTTTTCAGTCTTTTTTTAAAATAAAATCAATTTCTGTTCCATTAATTTTTTGATAAAAATAAAGTTTATCATTTAAGTCTAAATTGAATTTTAAATTTAAAAATAAAGTTTGTTCAACATCTTTTCAATCTATAAATTGTTTCAAATTTAAATTTCAAGAAAAATAATTTATTGTTCAAAAATTATTAAAATAAATTTTTTGTTTTTTTGAATATTCCTCTTTTTTATCAGTAAAAAAAGGATTAAGTCTAAAAATTAAATAACTTTTTTCAAGCAAATCTAAATAATTTTTTACATCTTTTAATTTTATAGACAAAGTTTCAGATAATCATTCATAAGAGAATAAATTTCAAATATTATTTGATAAATAAGCTACCAATTTTTCTATATCCAAAATCTCATTTTGCACAACAAATTTTTTCAAATCTTTTTCAAAAACTGAATCAATAATAGATTTTAAAATTAATTTTTTATTTTCATAATTTTTTTCTAAAACAATTTCTGGATAACTTCAAAAAGTCAAAAATTCTAATAAATCAGTTTTTATAAGATTATAAATATTTTCTGTAATATTATCTAAATTTATTTTTTTTCATTTAAAAAACAAAAATTCTTTGAAATCTAAAGGAAAAATCTCTATTTTTATTATTCTTCCAGCAAGTCATTCTATTATATCTCAAACTACTTCGTAATTTCAACTTGCTGAAGCAATAATTTTTTTATCTTCAAATTTATCTAAAAAAGCTTTTAAAATAATATTAAAATTTTTAATTCTAACAACTTCATCAAAAAGTAATAATTCAAAATCTTCTATATTTACTCAAAAATAAGCATTAATATAATCAATAAATTCTCTCAAATTTTGAAATTCAATAAATCAAGAAGAAACAATTTCATCAAAATTTATATAAAAACTTTTTTTAGTTTTTCAAACATATTTCATAAGACTTGTTTTTCCTACTTGTCTTGCTCACACCAAAAAAACAGATTTTTTCAAATCCAAAACTTTTTCTATTTTCTCTAAATATTTTTCTCTTTTTATCATTTTTCAGGATTTTAATATTAAAGCATTAGTATTATATAAGATTTTAACATTAAAATCAAATATTTTTTCAGTTTTTTAACACTTAGCTCATTTTTTTTCTAAATATTATCAAACAACTCATTTTTTAATATTGAATTTAATAACTACTTTTTCCATATTTTATTTTTTAAAAATTAAATTTTTTTTTCATATATTCTTCAAACACTTCCAAACTAATTTTACATTTTTTTTCATTAAATTGATTTAAAATTTTTACAGATTTTTTAGAAAAAGTTAATTCAAAAGAATTTCAAATAAATTCTTTTTTTTCTTCTGTTTTTTTTGAGTATTTTATTATTTTAAAAATTTCTCTCAAAAATAATTCACTTCCCTGAATATCTGATTCAAAAAATTCTTCTAAAATTTTTCTACATTTTTTTTTTTTTA
>JAMONT010000081.1 GCA_027066455.1 Candidatus Altimarinota bacterium | reverse complement strand
TTTCTAAAAAAAAATGAGAAACTTTTATAAAATATTATTCTTGAAAAAAACTAGAGTATAATTTATTAGAAGAAATAGATGAAAATATAGAACAAATTTTTGTTGTGCCTTTTTGTCAGGCTAAAGAAAGAAATTTTGAAACTCCCCACCCTAACCCTCCCCTTTCTGGAGAGGGAATAGCACAGACCTTAGAAAAAATTATTTCTATTTTAATAAAAGAAAAAAAAGAATTTAATTTTGAAAATTTTAGCAAAACTTTTACAGAAAAAGAAAGTATTTTAGCTTGAGATTTAAAAGAGCATTTTTCAAGATGAGAATATGAAAAAGTTGTAGAAAATATTGTAAAAAATGAAATAGGGAATTGAGAGTGAGCTAATTTTTTAGTAGCTCAAAAAGTAGAGTGAAAAATTAAAAACTTTGATATTGAAGTTTGACTTTCTATTTTTAAAAGATTGCTTTTATGAGATTATTGAACTTATCTTCATTTTATATTTTTTGATTGAGAAAAAATATTTATCTGAGCAAGTCCAGAAAGAAATGTTTCTGTAGAAAAAATCCCCCTATCCCCAGCCCTTTCCCCCCAAGGGAGAAAGGGAGAATCTATTGTTAGAATGAACCCTATTTCTGGAACTTTTAAGAAAATTTGATATAAAAATTATTTGGATTTTAAAAAAGATTTTAAAGTTTTTTTGCAAGATAAAAAGGAAATTAATGAACTTTTTATGGCTACTGATGAAGAACTAAAAATGATGAGTCAAATTTGTTCTAGTTGATGAATGATAGTTGGGCCAATTTTAAAGGAAATGGCTAATTTAATTCACACAGAATATTTACTTTCTTGAAAATCTGATTTAGATAAAATTGATATTTTAAGAAAATCAATGTGGGCAAGTACAGTTATTTGAAGTCCAATTGAATCTGCCTTTAGAGTTATTTCAAAGTATGAAAATTTTTCAAGAAAATATTATGCTTGAGCAATTTGTCATATAAATAAAGATTTTTTGGATTCTGCTATTATGATAAGAACTTTGCAATGTGATATTGATTGAAATTTAGAAATCTATGTTTGAGCAAGTTTGGTAAAAGATTCTAATCCAAAAAAAGAATATGAAGAATTACAAATAAAATTAAAATGAGTTTTAAATGCAATTTCCCCTCCCTCAGTCCCTCCCCTTTCTGGAGAGGGAAGTAGAAAAATTTCTTTTTTAAGTGAATATTATTTGGATGATGAAATTCAGGAATTAGTTCAATTAAGAAATCAGTATTTGAGTAAGGTTTGGTTTTTTAAGCAAATCCCCCTATCCCCAGCCCTTTCCCCCAATGGGAGAAAGGGAGTATATTGAAAAACTTGCTTAATAATAGATAATGAAGATGATTTTACAAATATGTTAGCTCATTTATTAAAATTAATTTGATTGAAAGTTGAAATAAAAAAAGCCCTCTCTCTTGAATTCTCTCTCCCTTACAGGGAGAAAGAGGCTACATTTTTAAGTCAAAATTTAAAAAATGAAATTGATAATTATGACATAGTTTTAATTTGACCATGACCTTGAAATCCTACAGAAAATACTGAAAAAAATCTTAAAAATTTAGAAATAATAAATTTTTTGGAAAAAAATAATAAAAAATATTTTTGAATTTGTTTATGACATCAATTAATTTGCAAGAGTAAAAATATTGAACTTAGAAAAAAAGAAATCCCTACTCAATGAGAACAATTAGAAATAGAAATATTTTGAAAAAAAGAAAAAGTGGCTTTTTATAATACTTTTTGTGCTTATGAAAATAATATAGAAAAAAATATTTTGGAATGAGAAAATTTCTTTTCATATCAATTTCACCCAGAAAGTATTTTAACTCAAAATTGACTTGAAATTTTACAAAAAAGTTTGGAGGAATTAATGAAAGAAAAAAATTTGTAAAAAAAAATTTTTTAATTAATATAAATATGTAGAAAATATATTTTTTAAAAATAAAAAAATTATGCAAAAAATGTTAACAAGAAAAGAATATCATGCTAAAAAATGAAAAAAAATTTATTGATTAGATGATTGTCCATTTTGTGGGTATTCAGATATTATTTGGAAGTGAAAATATTGGTTTATAATAAAAAATTTTTCACCTTATTCTTGAGATGAAAAACATTTAATGGCTATTCCATTTGCTCATAAAAAATATTCTGTAGAACTTTTGGAAGAAGAATTTGCTTGATTAAAAGAAGTTCAAGAATTTGTAAAAAATTTTTACTGAGAAGAAAATTTTTTTTCAGCCACAAGAGAAACTATGTGAAATAGGAGTGTTGAACATTTTCATATTCATTTTGTTCCTTGAAGATTGCAAGGAAAATATTTGAGAAAAATGCTAGAAAATCAAGGTTTTCCAATTAAGGAGGAAATTTAATTTTTAATTTTTTAAGAAAAAAATTATGACAAATACAAAATTGGCAATTTTTGAACAAAAAGAAATTAGAAGAGTTTGGGATTCAGAAAAATGAGACTGGTATTTTTCTGTTATTGATATTGTTTGAGTATTAACTGAACAATATGATTATAAAAAAGCAAAATCTTATTGGACTACATTGAAAAATAGACTTAAAAAGGAATGAAGTCAAGTGGTCACAAATTGTGACCACTTGAAAATGAAAGCTCAAGATTGAAAAATGAGATTGACTGATGTTCTTGATACAAAAGGAATTTTAAGATTAATTCAAAGCATTCCAAGTAAAAAAGCTGAACCATTTAAAATGTGGCTAGCAAAAGTTTGAGATGAAAGAATTAATGAAATTTATGACCCAGAATTAGCAGTTGAAAGAGCAATAAATACATACAGAAAAAAGTGATATTCAGAAAATTGGATAAAACAAAGATTAAAATCTATTGATATTAGAAAAGAATTAACAGGAGAGTGGAAAGAAAGATGAATAAAAGAGTGAGTAGAATATGCAATTTTAACAAATGAAATTTTAAAAGGTTGGTCAGATATGACAACAAGTGAATATAAAGATTTAAAATGACTAAAAAAAGAAAGTTTAAAAGATAATATGTCCAATTTAGAATTAGTTTTTAATATGTTAGCAGAGGCTTCAACAACAGAAATCATAAAAGAAGAAGATAGTGAAGGTTTTGAAAAAATAAAAAAAGCAAGCTCAAGATGATGAAAGGTTGCATGAGTTGCAAGAAAGCAACTTGAAAAAGAAACAGGGAAAAAAGTGATAAGTTGAGGGAATAATTTAAAATTAAATTAATTTAATAAAAAAAATATTATGAAAAAAGTATTAATTACAGGTTGAAATAAAGGTATTGGTTTAGCTACAACTAAATTATTTTTAGAAAAATGATTTGAAGTTATAATTTTAGCTAGAGATTTTTCTGATTTGAAAATAGAAAATAATAATTTAGAAAAAATTGAATTTGATTTAAAAAATATTGAAAAAATTTCTGAAATTTGTGAAAAAATTTGAAAAATAGATATTTTGATAAATAATGCTTGAATAATGCATTGAATAAATTATTTTGATTATAATGAAGAATTGCAAAAAAATATTTTAAACATAAATTTAGTTGCACAAATTGAATTAATAAAATGATTTGAAAAATTAAATAATAATTTAAGAATTGTAAATAATGCTTCAATTGCTTGAGAAATCTGACATCCTGATATTTGGTATTGAATAACAAAAGCATGAGTTATAAATATGACAAAATCTTTTGCAAAAATTCTTTGACCAAAATGAATTGTAGTAAATTGTGTTTCTGCCTGACCAGTTGAGACAGATATGCTTTTAACTATTCCTGAAGCAAGAAAATCAGAAATAAAAAAATCAGTTATGACTTGAAGATTTGCAAAACCAGAAGAAATAGCAAAAACTTTTTATTTTCTTTGAGTTGATGCACCAGAATATATAAATTGAATTTGTATTGATATTAATAATTGAGCTTTTATGAGATAAAAATATTAAAAATGAAACAAAACCTAAAACAACAAATAATAAATAAATCTTGATATTTTTGAGAATATTGAGGGAGGTTTGTGCCTGAACCGTTAGTTCCTATTATGGATGAAATTAGGGATGCTTTTTTTACTTTGAAAGAAGATGAAAAATTTTTAGCTGAGTTGAAAGATTTGTATGCTAATTATGTTGGGAGACCAAGTCCTTTAATTTATGCAAAAAATTTGACTGAAAAACTGGGTTGAGCAAAAATTTTTTTAAAAAATGAGTGAACAAATCATACTGGAGCTCACAAAATAAATCATTGTGTTGGGCAGGCTTTGGTGGCTAAATACCTTTGAAAAAAGAGAATTATAGCAGAAACGTGAGCAGGACAACATTGATTGGCAACAAGTGCAATTTGTGCAAAATTAAATTTGGAATGTGTGATTTATATGGGAAAAAAAGATTATGATAGACAAAGACCAAATGTTTATTATATGGAATTAGCTTGAGCAAAAGTTATTCCTGTTTATGAGGGAAATATGACTCTTAGAGATGCAGTAAATGCAGCTTTAAAAGATTTATTAAATAACTCAGAAAATTCTTATTATCTGCTTTGAACAGCTTGCTGACCAAATCCTTATCCTGCTATGAATGTATTTTTTCAAAAAATAATTGGTGAGGAAGTAAGAAAGCAATTAATCCCCCTATCCCAACCTTTCCCCCAAAGGGAGAAAGGAGTAGAAAAAAATAATATTCCCTCTCCCTTGGGGGGAGGGCTAGGGAGGGGACCAGATTATTTAATAGCTTGTGTTTGATGATGAAGTAATTCAGGGGGGCTTTTTTATGAATTTTTAGATGAT
The DNA here is from genome assembly GCA_027066455.1 of Candidatus Altimarinota bacterium. Lineage (GTDB taxonomy): Bacteria > Patescibacteriota > Gracilibacteria > BD1-5 > UBA6164 > JAMONT01. The sequence goes on along the minus strand of JAMONT010000081.1, from coordinate 1,529 downwards.
AAAAATGTTAAATTAATTTGAGTTGAAGCAGGTGGAGAGTGAATAATCCCTTGAAAACATGCTGCTAGATTTCAGCAAAAACAAGTTTGAGTTGTTGAATGATTTAAGTCTTTCTTTTTGCAAAATAAAGACTGACAAGTGCAAGACACTAGCTCAATTTCAGCAGGACTTGATTATTCTTGAGTTAGTCCACAACTAACTTATTTAGAAGAAATTTGAAGAGTAGAAATGAAATATGCTACTGATAAAGAAGTTCTTGAAGCTGTAAAAATGCTTATGAAAACAGAATGAATTTTGCCAGCTTTAGAATCTGCTCATGCAGTAGTTGAAGCCACGAAATTAGCTCCAACTTTGGATAAAGAAAAAATTATAGTAATTGGGATTTCAGGTAGATGAGATAAAGATTTATTTATCACAGCACCAAAACTGGATGAAAAATTTGTCCCATTTTTAAAAGATTATATAAAGACCTCACCCCAACCCTCTCCTTTGGAGGAGAGGGAGTAATAGGTTAAAATATTTTAATTACTTATTACTTTTTATGAAAAATAAATTAATGACACATATGGTTTGTGGATATCCAAATTTGGAAGAATCACAAAGTATTTTTGAAGTTTTAAAACAAAAATCTGAATATATAGAAATTCAGTTTCCTTTTTCTGATCCAATTGCAGATTGACCAGTTATTGAAAAAGCTAATGAAATTGCTTTGGAAAATTGAGTTAATACTGAAGATTGTTTTGATTTTGTTGAAAAAAATACCTCACCCCTAACCCCTCTCCTACAGGAAGAGGGGGATTTGAAAATTTTAATAATGACTTATTATAATATTGTATTAAATTATTGAGTTGAAAAATTTGTAAAAAAAGCTAAAAAAATTTGAGTTTTTGGGTTTATAATACCAGATGTACCATTTGATGAGGAGGATTGAAAAAATTTTAGAGAATTGTGTAAAAGATATGATATTGTATTTACTGAAATAGTTTCTCCAATCACAACTAAAAAAAGACTTTTAGAAATAAAAAAATTAAATCCAAAACTGATTTATGCAATTTCAGAGAATATGACAACAGGTTCTAAAGCAAAATTTTGAGATGATTTTGAAAAATATATTAATAATTTAAAATCTATATTTCTTTCTCCCTTTGGGAGAGAGTACCCGAAGGGGGAGAGAGGGCTAAAAATTTGAGTTGGATTTTGAGTAAAAACAAAAAATGATGTTGAACAAATAAATAATATATCAGATTTTGCTATTATTTGAAGTGAATTTATAAAAAAATATAATGAATGAAAAATTGAATGATTAAAAAAATATTTAGATGAAGTTTCTAAATAATTTTTTTATTTTTTCACAAATTTTGCTACAAAAAATCCTTCAGTAGTTGGACTTGGAAAAATTCTGTAAGCATTAATTATTTCTTTTTTAAAAATTAATTTTTCAAAAGATTTCAAAGCTTTTTTAGAAATTTTAGCTAATTCTTTATTTTCAAAAAAATCTGAAATATCTGCTATTTCAAGTTCAGGAAAAT
>JAMONT010000080.1 GCA_027066455.1 Candidatus Altimarinota bacterium | reverse complement strand
TTTTCTTCTTTTGTAATTTCTTCTAAAATAACTTTTTCCAATTTTTTAACATTAGGATAAACATTTTCAAATTGAGAAATAATTACTTTTGCAATTTCTGGCATAAAACTTTCTTTATATCAAAGTTTAAAAGCTTGTCTAATTGCTCTTCTCATAAGTCTTCTTAAAATATATCATTGTTCAACATTTGAAGGAAAAACTCAGTCAGAAATTAACATAACAGCAACTCTAGAATGGTCAGCTATTATTCTGATAGAATTTCTATTTTCTATACTTCTTTCAATTCATAAAACCTCAACTATTTTATCTGTAATTGGAATAAAAATATCAGTATGGTAAACAGAAACTTCACCGTTCAAAACTGTAACTATTCTTTCAAGTCACATTCCAGTATCTACATTTTGTTGTTTTGCTTTTACATATTTTCATTCAGAAGTTTTTATATATTCCATAAAAACATTATTCCAAATTTCCATCCAATTATCTTCATCATTTTTAACATTAGAATCAATTGGAGGAAATTCACTTTTTCAAACCCAATAAAAAATTTCTGTATCAGGTCAACAAGGCCCAGTTTCTCCAGCAGGCCCCCACCAGTTTTCTTGCTTATTTAAATAAGAAATTCTTGTTTTAGGAATTCCTGCCTCTTGCCATAATTTTGCTGACTCTTCATCTTTAGGAGCATTTTCATCTCCTTCAAAAACAGTTACAGCAATCATTTTAGGATCAAGATTTAACCAATCTGGAGAAGTTAAAAATTCATAAGACCAAGCAATTGAATCTTTTTTAAAATAATCTCAAAGTGACCAATTTCAAAGCATTTCAAAAAAAGTAAGATGAGAATTATCTCAAACTTCTTCTATATCATTTGTTCTAAGACATTTTTGAGAATTAGCAAGTCTTGTTCAGCTAGGGTGTTTTTCTCAAAGTAAATAGGGAACTATTGGTTGCATTCAAGCTACATTAAAAAGTGCAGTTGGATCATTTTCTGGAACTAAAGGAGAGCTTGGAATTATTGCATGATTTTTTGAAGCAAAAAAATCTAAAAATTTTTGTCTTATTTCAGTAGAAGTATATTTCATATATTTATTGTTAATTTTAAAATAATATTTCTATTATATAAAAAAAATAAAAAAAACAATAAAAAAAATTGCATTTTAAAAAAAAACAATATAATCTTTTTGAACTTAATTTTATTAACTAAAAAAATATTATGGAAACTACATTAGTTTTATTAAAACCAGATACTATTCAAAGAAGTTTAGTATGACAAGTTATTGCTAGATTTGAAGCAAAAGGTTTGAAAATTGTTGGAATGAAAATGATGCAACTTGATGATAGTATAATTGAAGAACATTATGATTTTTTGATGGATAAACCATTTTTTCCAAAAATTAAAGAATATATGAAATCTGCTCCTGTTGTAGCAATGGCTATTTCTGGAGTAAATTCTATAGCAACTATTAGAGCTTTATGAGGTGCTACTAATCCACAAGAAGCAAATCCTGGAACTATTAGAGGTGATTTTGGTTTAACTATTGATGCTAATATTATGCATGCTTCTGATTCAAATGAATCAGCACTTAAAGAATTAAATAGATTTTTTGGAGAAGAAGGAATTTTTGAATATGATAAAATAACTGATAGTGTTTTATAAAAAAACTTGCTTTTTAAAATATATATATATAATCTGTTTGTTTTAATAAATAATAAATAAAAAAATGGCAAAAGGAAAAAGAACTTATGTTGCTTATTACTCGACTACAACTGGAAATATGGTTCATATGACAAATATTAACAAGAAAAATTTCCCAGCTTGAAAAAAAGGTCCAGATGTTACTAAATATAATAAAGTAATAAGAAAAAGAGAAAGTACAAAAGATGGTACTTTAAAAATGAAAGAAATTAAAAAAGGATAATTTTTTATAAAAAATTTTTGCAAAAAAATTAAAAATATTCTTGAATAAAAAAATAACAAAAAAAATATTTACTTTTTGTTATTTTTTTTTATAATAATAAAAATATTAATAAAATATTTATAATTAAAAAAATATGATTTTATCAGATTCAGAAATAAAAAAAAGACTAAAGTCCTGAAACTTAGTTGTAGAAAATCCTTTTTGATATAATGTAGCTGAACAGATTTGACCTGCAAGTTTGGATTTTAGACTTGGAAAAGTTTTTAAATATTATAGAAAAAATAATTTAGTCTTAATAGATCCTAAAAAACCTGATTATATAAACCATATTCATCAAGTTGAATATGATGAAAATACTGCTTTTATTCTCCACCCTTGACAATTTGTTTTATGAGCAACTATGGAAAAAATAAAAATTCCTGATGATTTGGTTGCTAGATGTGAAGGAAGAAGTTCTATTTGAAGACTTTGAATAGTTATACATTCAACAGCTTGATTTATAGACCCTTGATTTGAATGAACAATAACTCTTGAAATTACAAATATAAATAATGTTCCAATTGCACTTTATCCTTGAATGAGAATTGGACAATTTGCTTTTGAAACTATGCAAGGAAAAGTAGAAATTCCTTACAATAAAAGAAAATGAAGTAAATATATGAATCAAATTTTACCAGAAGCAAGTAAAATAATTGAAGATGAATATTAAAAGAATATTTTTTCTCCCTTTACAAAGGGAGTACCCTGAAAGGGGGAGGGATTAAAAATTTTTAAAACTTAATAAATAAAAAAATGTTAAAAGTAATTGGTTGAAATTCCTTAGAAGGAATAGTAAAAATTAGTGGTTCTAAAAATGCAGCCTTACCTTTAATTGCTGCTAGTATTTTGATAAAATGAAAAACAAAACTTGAATGAATTCCTAGAATAGGAGATATTTTTACTTTTTTAGAAATTCTTGAAAGCCTTTGAACAAAAGTAAATTTTGTTTGAAATACTTTAGAAATTGATACAAGTATTTTAAGTTTAGAAAAATTAGATTTTGAAAAAATTAAAAGAATAAGAGCTTCAGTTTTACTTTTATCTCCTTGTTTACAAAGATTTTGAAAAATAGTTATTCCTTTTCCTTGAGGTTGTAATATTTGAAAAAGACCTATTGATTGACATTTAGAAGGTTTGAAAAATATTGGTTATGAAGTTAGTCTTTGAGTAAAATCTACTATTCCAACTATTGATATTAGTGGTAATTTAGAAGAAGGAGAAAAAACTATAAATGCTTGATTTTGAGTTACAACTACAGAAAATTTACTTATGGCAAATGTTCTTAGAAAATGAAAAACTATAATAAAATTGTCAGCAATTGAACCTCATGTTATGAATTTGGTAGATTTTTTGAGAAAAGCTTGAGCAGATATACAAATGAGATTTGATAATGAAATAATTGTTAATTGAGTAGAAGAATTATCAAATAAAATAAATTTTGAAGTTGTTTCTGATTATATAGAAGCTGGAACTTTTATGGTTATTTGAGCTTTAGCTTCAAAAGATTATTTAGATATAGAAAATGCTAGAATAAATGATTTATATAGTTTTATTGAAAAATTGAAAGAAGTTTGAGTAAAAGTAAAAAATATGTGAAATGATACTCTTAGAGTTTTTAGAGTAAATAAAATAAAAGCAACTAATATTCAAACAAATATTTTTCCTGGTTTTCCAACAGACTTGCAATCTCCATTTGCTGTTTTACTTTCTCAAGCTGAATGAGAAAGTAAAATTCATGAAGTTTTATTTGAATGAAGGCTTTCTTGGCTTGTAGAACTTGAAAAAATGAAAGCTAAAATAAATATTCTAAATCCTCATGAAGCTGAAATAATTGGGCCAACTTTACTTAGATGAGCAACAGTTACTTCTTGGGATCTAAGAGCTGGAGTAAGTATGATTATTGCAGGACTTGTAGCTAATTGAGATACTCTTATTACAAATGTAGAATATATAGAAAGAGGTTATGAAGATATAGTTTCAAAATTGAAAAATGTTTGAGCAAATATTGAAAAAATTGAAGAAATAATTTAAATAATAATTTTTAAATGAAAAAACTTTTTAAAATAAAAAATCTAAAAACTTCAGATAAAATAGTATTTTTATTCACAATTTTTAATTTTATTTGACTTATAATTTTACTTTTGTGAATAAATATTATTTATTTTTTAGTTTGGCATACTCATCAAAAAGATATGAGTTTACAAGATATAGATAAAAAATATATTGATTTTAAAATAGATAAAGATTTAATAAAATTTAAAAAATTTATTTTAGAAAAAGATACAATAATTATTTCAGAGAAAAAAGGTGAAACACTTTTTTGTTCTTTATGAATTGAAACAAAAGTTCATAAAAATATTTTAGAAATGTGAAAAAGATTTTATTATAAAATAGATGATAAAATTTATTTTATTTTTTCAAAAAAATATAAATGACTTTGAGAAGTAAAAATTTTTTTTGATACAACTCCTTATATAAAAGTTCAGTTTTTAATTATAAAATTTTCCCTACTTTTAATTGCTATAGCCTTATTTATTTTTTATTTTCTTTGAAAAAGAATTACTAAATATGGTTTTGTAAATTTGAATGAAATTGTTAAAAAAGCAAAAAATCTGGATATAGAAAAAGATTTTGAAAAAATAGAAATAGTATGAAATAAAGATGATGAAATAAATATTTTAGCACAAACAATAAATAAATCTTTTTGTCACATAAAAAAACAAACTGGTAATTTAAAACAGTTTATAACTGATGTTAGTCATGAATTTAAAACTCCTTTAATGATAATAAATTCTCAAATTGATTTGTATAATAAAAAATTAGAAAAAGGAAAATTAACTATGCAAGATACAGAAAAATTACTTAAAAATATTAAAGAAAAAACTAAAAAACTAAATAATTTACTTGAAACTTTTTTATTTTTTTCAAGAATAGAAAATAATATTGAAAATTTAGAAAAAAAAGAAGTTGATTTATGAAAATATTTAGAAACTTTTACACAAAAATATTTGAAAGAAAATAATTATTCAGGAAAAAAGATTAATATAAAATATAATTTTGAAAAAGATATAAAAATTTTTTTAGAAGAAAATACTTTTAATATTTTATTTGAAAATTTGCTTTCTAATGCTATAAAATTTTCAGAAAAAAATATAAATATAGAAATTTGATGTGATAAAAAAAGTTTTTGGATTTCTGATAATTGAATATGAATTTCTAAAGAAGAATTTAAAAATATTTGGAAAAAGTTTTTTAGAGAAGATACAAAAAAAGAATGATTTTGAGTTTGATTATTTTTAGTAAAAAGGCTTATATTGCTATATAATTGGAAAATAAAAGTAGAAACAAAAGTAGATTTAGGAACTAAATTTATAGTAAAATTTTAGTTTCCCTCTCTCTTGAATTCTCTCTCCCCTTCGTGGAGAAAGAGGCTACAAGATAGAAAAAAATATCTTAATAAAAAAAAATATGAAAAAAAAGATTTTGTTAATAGAAGATAATAAAGAAATTTCTAATAATATTAAAGATTATTTGGAATTAGAAAATTTTGAAGTTGATGCAGTTTATAACTGAGAAGAGGGAATTAATAAGGCAACTTCAAAAGAATATGATTTGATTTTGCTTGATTTAATGTTGCCAAAAATAGATTGATATACAATTGCAAAAAAGACAAGTTCAAAAATTGATACTCCAATAATTATGATTACAGCAAAAGATTCTATAAGCGAAAAATTAAATTGATTTAAAAGTTGAGCAATTGATTATATTATAAAACCTTTTGATTTAAGAGAACTTGAAGCCAGAATTAAAGCAATTTTGAGAGTAAATAATTTGTCAAAAGAAATATTTTTTTTAGATTTAGTTATAGATTTGGAAAAAAGAAAATTTTTGAAATGAGATAAAAAAATAAAAATTACAACAAAAGAATTTTTAATTTTTAAATATTTATATGAAAATAAAAATAGGATTTGTACAAGAAGTGATTTAATAGAATATGTTTGGTGAACTGAAAGTTTATTTGATGATGATTCAAAATTGGATGTTTATATTTCAAATTTGAGAAAAAAATTGAATAAAAAAATTATTGAAACAGTAAAATGAGTTGGTTATATTTTTGGAAAATAAAAAATATTCTTTTTGCTGTTTTAGTAAAATTAGAAAAAAAGTTTGATTTTATATTTTTATTATTATAATATTTCAGCATAAGTTTATAAGGTCCTAGCTTAATTAGAAGAGTACTCAGATTCCGACCCTGAGAAGCGTGGGTGCAATTCCCTCGGACCTTGCCAAAAGATTTTATAAATATTATACTAATTGTAATTGTATAATATTTATTTTAATTAACTAAAAAAACTATGAAAAAACATTTTATAATTTTACTTATATTTATACTAAGCCTTTGATTTGTAACTTTTTCAAAAGCAGCAGATTTAACAAAATTAAAATCTTTTATAACTATAATAGTGGCTAATAAACAATGA
>JAMONT010000079.1 GCA_027066455.1 Candidatus Altimarinota bacterium | reverse complement strand
TTTTTTTGCATATAATTAATGTTAGTTAATAAAATACATTAATTATAGCTATTTTTTATTTATTTAAAGCCTTTTTTTAGTAAAAAATAGCACACATTTTTTACTATTTAGCCTTAAAAACTAAATTAACTTAAAAAATCCCTAGCAAAAATTTCCATATAAATATCATCATAAAATTTTCAGTTTCTAAAAGATTCTTGTTTTAGTCTTCAACATTCTTTAAATCATACTTTTTCATAAACTTTTTGTGCTCTTTTATTAAATTCAATAAATCTTAAATTTATTTTATTTAATCATAAAACTTCAAATCAATATTTTAATATTAATTTTATACTTTCTGTTCCATATCATTTTTCTCTAGAATTTTTATCAAAAATAGCAACTCATAATTCTGCTTTTCTATTAAAAAAATCTAATTTAAATAAATTTATATTTCAAATTACTTTTTTATCATCATTTACATAAATCATAAATAATTTATTTGTTTTATCTTTTCTAACAATTTCATAATATTCTTCTTCATCTTCTTTAAAAATAATATTTCCATACATTGAACCTAAATAACTTTGTGTTTCAAAGTCATTTATTCATTTGTACCATAATTCAATATCTTGTTTTTCAGGAACAACAAAACTAATATTTTTTCATTCTAAAATTTTTATTCTTTCCATATTTTTTTATTAAAAAATTAAATTATTTTTTCTATCTTAATTTTCTTTTTTCTCTTCTTTTCTCAATTTTTTTCAAATCTTCCCCAGCTTCTAATTCTTCTGGAACAATTCATCTTTTTATTAAAGTTTTCCTTGTAGCTTTTGAATTATCAACTAATTCTCATTCTAATTTAGATTTTCATTCAAGATTTTTTTGTTTTATATTATGATCAGTCATAGCATAAATAAAATCTTTTGCTTTTAATTCAACTTCTGAATCAAAATCTGCCAAAGCTCTTTTTTCAGGAATATTTCTTTTTTGTTTCAATTTTTTTACTGATATTCCATACAAAGCTTGAATTCCTTTATTTTTGAAAGTTGCAAATTCTACTGGTAATTTTATTCCTCTAAAATAAATAGTTTCTTCTATCTGTCTTTCTGATTTTCTTAATTTTTCTCTTGCTTGCAATCTTTTTTCATTTTCAATTTCTGCTTCTGCTAATTCTAGTTTTCTTGTTTGACTTGCAAAATATGTTTTTGCTAAAGAAATTTCTAATAATCTTGGATCTCAATTTAATGCAATTAAATAACAAGCATATCTTGTAAGATAATAATTTTCCCTTGGTCTTCAGTCTTTGTTAGTTTTTCCAGCCTCCTGGAAAAACTCTTTTTCATCAATAAAATTATCTTTTATTTTTCATCAACTATTTAAACAATTTAGTTTAGCTTTTTTAATAACTAAGCTAAATCTTTCCCATTTTTTATAACCAAGATTTTTCATCAAATCTCTTGCACTCCAAAATTCAAAACCTGTTTCATCTTCAAGTTTTATTTCTTCAAAAGTTTTTTGAACTTTTTCTATTAAATTATTTTCCATAATTTTTTTTATTAAAAATTAAAAATTGCCAACTTTTTTTACTATTTCAAATCATTAAAATATTCTACTGACTTATCAATTATTGAAATATCTTTTATTTTTATATTAAAAATTTCATTTTTTATATTTTTAAATTCTTTTAAATCTTCTATTATAAAATCAGAAAAAGAAAATAAAAAAGGGTGAATCCAATCTTCTACTTTTTTTCAATTAAAATTAATATTAATTTTTCTATGTTTTGAACCTTTTGGCAAAATAGTTATTACTGGTTTTTTAAAATATTTTGCAATTACCATTTCTTGAGAAGTTCAAACTCATAAAGTTCATTCTGAGTTTATAATAATTAAATCACTTGTTTTTATGTGATTACAATCAAATCAAAAAACTGAAAAAAAATCTTTTTCATCTAAATTTCTATCAAAAGGATCTATAAAAGAAGCTTCTGGAAAAAATTTTTTTAAAAAATTTTCATAATCTTTTCTCCAATTATGAAAAACTTTTTCTTCATTATCTCATTTTGGAACATTTCAAGCTAAATATATTTTCATACTTTTTTTCTTAAAAATTAAATTATTTTTTCCTATATTTTCTTCCTTTTTCAAAGGAAATATCTTTAAAGAAAAAATTAAAAACTTATTTTAAATTCATTTCTAATTCTACTAAGTAATCTTCAAATCCATATTTTTTATAAAAATTTATTGCTCAGTCATTTTTTGAACTAACAAAAACTTTTACTTTTCAAACTTTTTTTTCTCTACACCATTTTTTAAATTCTAAAACTAATTCTTTACCTATTTTTTTTCCTCTAAATTCTTCTAAAATAAACATATTATACAGTTCTGCTGATTTAGGTATTTTTCTCCGAGTAATAGTTCTTTCTATTGCTTAAGTTAAATATCATATAATTTGATTTTCAAATATTGCTATTAATAATATTTTATTTTCTTCTTCAATACATTCTTTAAAAAAAGAAGTTCAATCTTTTCAAAAAGTCCAATCTAAATTTAATAAATTATCATATTCTTTTTTTCTTTCTCAAATAATTTTAAACTTAATTTTTGAATATTTTCTAAATTTTCTATTTTTGCTTCAATAATTTTTATTTTTTTCATATTTTTTTTATTAAAAATTAAATTTTATAACCTATTTTTCCCTATTTTTTAGCTACTTTTGTCTTTTTTTTATTCCATCTTAAAAAAGACTCAACAATGAATTTACCAATTTTTGATAACTTTATATCTAAATTAAGTCCATAACTTATAACTGATAATGATAAAATAAAAAAGATAAATAATAAAAAGAAACCAAAATAACCATCCATCAAATCAGCCCTAACAGCTGAAGAAACACGATAATTTTCATGTAATAACTTTCTGGAAAATATAAATGCATTTGCACCAACCGATAACAATCCAGAAAATAAAACCTTATAATTTATTTTTTTCATACTTTTTTTCTTAAAAATTAAAACTATTTTATTTTCTTAAAATTTCATATATTTTTAAATAAAATTTGCATTTGTTTTTTTGCTATTTCACTTAATAATTCATATCTTTTTTCTTTATCTAAATTTTGTTTTATAAATTCTGAATTCAAATTTTCTAAATTAGCTAAAAGTAAAAGTTGTTCCAAACTTGCATAATCCCTAATATTTCATTTTTTATCTATATTTTCTTCTCTCCAAATATTTGCTGTTTCTCCAAAAATTATAATATTTAATAAATCTGCTTCATCTGCATAAATATATTTTTTCTTAAAATCTTCTAAAGTTGGTATTAAATAATTTTTTATTGAATCTGTTTGCAATTTATAATTTATTTTTGCTAATTCCCTTTTCACTGACCATTCTACTGATTTAGATTGTGTTTCTTGTTGTTTTAATCTTTGGAATTCTTTAATTAAAAATAATTCAAATTCAACTGAAATCCAACTTGCAAATTTAAAAGCTATATCTTTGTGTGCATAAGTTCATCAATATCTTCAAGATTTTGATATAATTCAAATTGCATTTGTTTTTTCTATCCATTTTTTAGGAGTCATTACAAAAGCATTTTCTCTTGAATCATTTTTAACCCCTTCATAAATGAAGGGATTAAAATCTGGATTATTTATTTCTTCCCAAAGTCATATATAATTTATAGTATTATAAGTTCTAATCCAATTTTGAATAACCATATCTGGTCTATCTGATTTATATTTAGCAATATCAGTCAAAGAAATATAATCTTCTTTATTTTTTAAAAATAAGCTAACTTCTCTTCATTTTATATTTATTATTTTTTTCATAATTTTTTTCTTAAAAAATTAAATTATTTTAAAATATTTTTTTATTTTTACATTTGTCCTCTTTTAAATTTAGATCTACTTGCTTTTTTCTTTTTTACTCATTCTAAATCTAAAACTTCTAAACTTCATTTCATATCTTGTTTTATAAATTTTGTTTCATTTCTAGGGTCTAATCCATAATATGGCATTTCTATATTTTGTTCTTTTGAAATTTCATATTTCAGCAATTTACTATTAAAACTTCATTTTCCACTTGTTAATTCAACTATTTCAACATTATAATTTATAATGTTTTTAGAATTTATTTCTCATTCTAAAATAGTTTTATCTTTATTTTCTTCCTTAATTTCATAAATAGCTGTTTTACTATTTAAACTTTTAATAACTTGATTAAAATTTTTTGTAGGTGTAATTAATTTAAATTTAGAAATTGGTTCTAAAATTTTTATTTTTGATTTTTTAATTGCTCTCATTAAAGCAATTGGGGTAATTATATTAAAATGTGATGGACTTGAGCCTGCTGAATTAAATTTTCAGTTAGTTAAAGAAATTTCAATATCTGTTAATTCCCATCAAAATAATCATTGAACAATATATTTTTTTACTAATTTTTCTGCTTGAGTTTGATATTTTTTATGAAGATAATCTGTAGAAAGTTTTGAATTATAGACTATTCAAACTCATCTTTTTAATGGAGTAATTGTGAATTCTATTGCTGAAAACTGAGTATAAGAAGCCTCTGCTTTTCAAATAATTGTAGGAGTTTCTTTGTGTTTAACTAAAGGATTTTTAAATATTGTTTCAATTCAAAATCTAGTTTTTAATAATTCTTGTACAATTTCTGCTTGAATTAATCACATTAAACTTATATAAATTTTTCAAGTATTTTTATCATATTTTATGTTTAAATAAGAATCTTCATCATTTAAAATTTTCAAAGATTCTACTAATTCAACCATCATTCAACTTTGTTTATTTTCTACTTCCATCACAAGTAATGGATTTACAAAAGAAAATAATTTATCATCTATTTTTTCTCAAATATATTCTCATAAATTTACATTTAATCAATTTAGAATAACAATTTCTCAAACAATGGCACTATTTTTTGAAACAAATTTTGTTCACTCAATTCAATAAATATTTTTTACTTTTCATATTTTACCATTTCAAATTTTAATATTATCTCTTAGATTTAAAGTTCCTGACAATATTTTTGTATACAAATTTCTTTTATTGTTTTCATTTCTGATTAAATAAATTAATCAAGAAAAATTACTTTCTGAATTAATTTCTAAATCATTAAAATATAATTTTATACATTTTATAATTTTATCTGTTCAAATATTTTTTAAACTACTTCATCAAATTATTGGAATTAATTTTTTTTGATTTATGAGTAAAGAAATTCTTTTATTTAACCAGTTTTTAGTTATTTCCTCTTTATTTTTTAAAACTTTTTTTAATGTTTCATCATCTATTTTTGAAATATCTTCAATCAACTCTTCTTCTTTTCTATCTTGAATTATTAAATTTTTTTTATTTTCTATATTCTCTAATGAAACAACATTCTTAGTTAATTCATTTTTAATTTCAAAAATAGTTTTTTCATAATCTGCTCAAATTCTATCTAATTTATTTATAAAAATTAATATTGGAATATTTTTTTGTTTTAAAGCATTCCAAATTGTATAAGTTTGTGGTTCAATTCAATCTGCTCATGAAACAACTAAAATTGCCATATCTAAAATAGAAATTGATTTTTCAACTTCTGCTGAAAAATCAATATGTCAAGGTGTATCAACTAACTGTATTTTTAATTCATCAATATTAAAAGACACCAAAGAAGACCTCACAGAAATCCCTCTTTGTTGTTCAATATTTAAATCATCTGTTGATGTATTTCAATTATCAACTTTTCAAATTTTATCAATAACCTTTGTAAAATGTAATAAATTTTCTGTTATTGTGGTTTTTCAAGCATTTGCATGTGCAAAAATTCATAAAGTTAAAATTTTTTGTTTTTTCATAATTTTTGTACTAAAAATTAAATTAATTTATTTTTCAATTTTTATTATTTTTTAGAAAATATTTTAATTTTTCTCATTCTAATTTTTTTAATTTATAATAAAAATTATTTTTATCTTTTGAATATATATGATTTAAAATTTCAAAAGTTTCTAGGTCTTTTAATTTTATTTTTACTAATTTGTTATTATAAATATTATAAACACCATTTTTATCTTTAGCATATCATTCTTTTAAAATTTTAAAAGTATTTGAATCTGCTCATTCTATTTTAAAAATAGAGTTATATGTATAATAATAGACATTATTTTCATCTTTTGCATAAGAATAATTTAAATTTTCAAAAGTTTTTAAATCTGCTCATTTTACTTTTTTTCATCTATAAAATACACTTTTGTTATCTTTTTGAAAAGTTTTATATTCTCATTCAAATGTATCAGGATTAGCTCAAATAACTATATTTCATTTATAGTAAACATTATTTTTATCTTTTGCATATCAATTATTTAATGATTTAAATGTTTTTGAATCAGAATTTTTTAGTCTTTTTCAATTTCTATAAATATAATTTTTATCTTTTTTATATTCATATAAACAGTCTATACTTGTTGTATATTTAGAAACTTTTGTAGTTACACAAAGTTTTTTGAAACTTTCTGGATCTGCTCATTCTATTTTTTTTCCTTCAAAATATACATTTTTTTTATCTTTTTTATATTCATCATCTACCATATTAAAACTTTTTGGATCTGCTCATTTTATTTTTTTTCATTCAAAATAAGCATTATTTTTATCTGTTGAATAATCAGGGCTAAAATAATATTTTGATATTTTAAAAGTTTTAGGATCTGCTCATTCTATTTTTTCAGTACTACCATTTCAATTCAAATAATAAACATTTTTTTTATCTACAAAATATGAATAACTTGACAGTCAAAAATCTAAATCTTTACTTTCTAATATTTTAAAAGTTTTTGGATCTGCTCATTCTATTTTTTCTCAATAATAAACATTATTTTTATCTTTTATATGTCAACTTTCTAATATTTCAAAAGTTTTTGGATCTACTCATTTTAATACATTTTCATGATAATAAACATTATTTTTATCTTTTGCATATTTATCTCTGCAAGAAATATTATATCTTGTGAAATTGTCTTTTATAACTTTAAATGTTTTAAAATCTACTCATTTTAATGTTATATAATTACCTATTAAAGAACCTTCATGATAATGAACAATATTAAAAAATGTTTTACAATATTCACCATTAATTCATCTACAAGAGGGTAAATTATTTGGTAATAATAAAAAATAGTATAATCATCTTAATCATAAAATAACTAATATAACTAAAACTCATAAAAAAACTTTACTCTTAAAAAATTTTTTTATTATACTAGAATTTTGTGTATTATTTTTTAAATTATTTTCCATATTTTTTTCTTAAAAATTAAATTATTTTAAAATATTTTTATAAACTTTTTAGTAAAGTCAATAATGTTAATGAGGAACTTTAAAAGTTTTTGGATCTACTCATTTTTCTATCTCATCCAAAAAATATACATTATTTTTATCTTTTGAATGTGAAGTATTTAAAACTTCAAAAGTTTCTAGATCTGCTCATTCTATTTTTTTTCAATATCTATAAACATTATTTTTATCTTTTGTATATGAATCATTACTTTTAAAAATCTGAAATGTTTCTACATCTACTCATAATATTTTTTTTCAATATTTATAAACATTATTTTTATCTTTTGCATATGAATCATTATTTTTAAGAATCTGAAATGTTTCTACATCTACTCATAATATTTTTTTTCAATAGCTATAATCATAAACTGCATTTTTATCTTTTACATACTCTCTAGATAATACTTTAAAAGTTTCTAAATCATAAAATGTTGTAGATGATTCTTTATAAATATTATTTTTATCTTTTGAAAATTTTTCATCTAATATTTCAAAAGTTTTTGAATCTGCTCATTTTAATATTTTTCAATGTCTATACACATTATTTTTATCTTTTGCATAATATCAATTTCATAATTCAAATGTTTTTTTATAAAATTCTAATACTTCAAAAGTTTTAGAATCTGCTCATTCTATTTTTTTAACTTCTTCCCAATAATAATAAACATTATTATGATCTTTTAGATAATTTTCATTTAATATTTTAAGTGTTTTTGCTTTAAGTCATTTTATTAGTTTTCAAAATCTATAAACATTATTTTTGTCTTTTGTAAAATAATTTTCTAATAATTCAAAAGTTTTTGAATCTACTCATTCTATTTTTTTTCAATCATAATAGACACTATTTTTGTCTTTTATATATCAATCATTTATAACATGATTATTAATCACTAAATATTTTATTATTTCAAAAGTTTTTGGATCTACTCATTCTAATCTTTTTCAATTATAATAGATATTATTTTTATCTTTTAAATAATTTTTTTCTAAGATTTCAAAAGTTTCTATATTTACTCATTCTATTTTTTTTCAATATCTATAAACATTTTTATTATCTTTTGTATATCAATATTCTAAAACTTCAAATGAATTTGAATTTACTCATTCTAATCTTGTTCAATATTTATAAATATTTTTATTATCTTTTGTATATCAATATTCTAAAACTTCAAATGAATTTGAATTTACTCATTCTAATCTTGTTCAATATTTATAAATATTTTTATTATCTTTTGCATAAATATCATTTAATATTTCAAAAGTTCTTGGATCTATTCAATCTCATGAGATACTATATCCCATAAAATCTCTTCAAGCAAATTGTGCTAATAAATAAAAGATTTTTCATTTTTTTATACAATAATTATTATCAGTATATCCTGTATATTCTAAAGAACATTTAGGTAAACCTTTATAAAAGACTTTATTAAAAAGATAATAACTATTTATTAAAATTAAAATAACTAAAAAAACTAAAAAAATTTTACTCTTAAAAAATTTTTTTATTATACTAGAATTTTGTGTATTATTTTTTAAATTATTTTCCATATTTTTTCTTAAAAAAATTAAAATTATCTTATAATTATTTTCTGGTTATTTTTTTCATACAAAACTATATTTCAAGGCTCAGAATATAATATTTTTTTTATATATTTTGCATCTTTTAAAAAATTAATTATTTTTTCATTTTTATTTCAAGAATCATATTTATTTAATAATCAAACATATGAAAAATTTTTAACTTTTATATTTTTCAAAATTTCTAATTCTTGTTTAATTAATTCATAATTATTATATCAACTCATAACTCTAGTATTTTTTTCAATATTAAAATTTAAGGTTTCTAAATTATTTTTTTCTAATTTTTCTTTTATAATTTTAAAAGTTTTTAATAAATCATTTTTTTGTAAATATTTTTTTATATTAATATCTAATAATTTTAAATTATTATAATTTATATTTTCAAAAATTTGATAATTTTTATCTAAATATTCTTCGAAATTTAAATTTAATTCTTTTGTTTTTAATATTAATAAAATTCATTTTAATTCTCATATATTTTCTAAATTTATATTTTGAATATCAACTAAATTATACTCTTTTTTTGTATTTTTTTAAAAATATTTTTTTCATCTAAATTTATTATTAAATCTAAAGATTCATTTTCTATTTTTTCAACATTTTTTTTCTTATCAATATTATTATTTGTTTGATTTATTCAAGAACATCAAGATAATAATAAAATTATAAGAAAAATAAATAACATTTTATTTTTCATATTTTCCATATTTTTTCTTAAAAATTAAAACTTGTAGCCTCTCCCCTTTTGACCAAAAGGGGAGAATTCAAGAGGGGAATTGTAAAAATTAAAATTAAAACTTGTAGCCTCTTTCTCCCTGCAAGGGAGAGAGAATTCAAGAGAGAGAGAGAGGGAATAAAACCTAAATCAACTCCCCTATCCTATCTCCAACTTCTTTTGTTCATAAAGTTTTTTCTTTATTTTCAGCAATATCAGCAGTTCCATAACCTGAATTTATAAATTCTTCTACAGCTTTTTCTACAGCTTTAGCTTCTTGTTTCAAATCTAAATAATCAAGCATCATAGCAACTGACAAAATTGTTGCAATTGGATTTGCTATATTTTTTCAAGCAATATCTGGAGCAGAACCGTGAATTGGTTCAAAAAGTCCTGTTTGTTTTCAAACTGATGCTGAAGCTAAAAGTCAAATTGAACCACTTATTTGAGAAGCTTCATCTGTTAAAATATCTCAAAACATATTTTCAGTTACAATTACATCAAATTCACTTGGTCTAATAATCATTTGCATTGCAGCATTATCTACAAATAAATGCTCAACTTCTACTTCTGGATATTTTTTTGCAATTTCAGAAACCCTTTCTCTCCAAAGTCTAGAAGTTTCCAAAACATTTGCTTTATCAACTGAAATTAATTTTTTTTCTCTTTTCATAGCTTGTTTAAAAGCCATTTCTACAATTCTATCAATTTCATAAATAGAATATTCACAAATATCAATTGCTTTATCTTTTTTTCTAATTTTTTCTCAAAAATAAATTCCTCCAGTTAATTCTCTAAAAACTATAAAATCAGTTCAAGCAACAATATTTTCTTTTATTGCTGATCTATAAGCTAATTTGTCAAAAATTTTTACAGGCCTAATATTTGCAAAAAGTCATAACTCTTTTCTAATTTTTAAAAGTCCTTGTTCTGGTCTAACTTTTGCATTTGGATCATTATCAAATCTAGGATGTCCAACTGCTCAAAATAAAATTGCATCACTTTTTCTAGCTGATTCTAAAGTATCATCTGGTAAAGGTTCTCAAGTTTCATCTATAGCACAAGCTCACATTAATTTGTATTCTAAATTAAATTTAATATCAAATTTTTTTTCAATTTTTTTAAGAATTTTTACTCATTCATTAATAACTTCTACTCAAATTCCATCTCAAGGAATTACTACAATATTTTTTTCCATAATAATAAAGTTTAATTAAATAATATTTATTTTATTTATAAATTATTTATAATAATAAGATTTTTTCAAATTTTGCAAACTTTTATTTGATTTTTTCCCTTTTCTAATATATAATAAATACATAAAAAAATATTATTAATTCTAAAAAAATTATTATGCAAAAATATGTACATAAAATAGAAACTTTTCCAGAATTATTTGAAAAAATAACTTTTGAAACAGAAAAATTTTGAGCAAGTTATACAGCTATGATGTTTGAAATAAAAGATTCTTCTAGATTAAATGAATTTCAAGATTTTTTATTAAAATATATTAGAATTTCTGACACTGTTTTTGCTTATTCTTCTAATAAAATTTTGGTTATTTTAGAGGAAACTACACTTAGATGAGCTTTTATTTTAAATGAAAGATTAAGAGAAAAAATAAAAGAAAAATGATTTAAATATAACTTTTTTTCTGCTGCAATTCAATGAGATTTTATTGATAATTATGAAAAACTTTTAAAATCACTTAAAAAAAGATTAAAAATTGCTCGTGAAGAAAATACAAAAGAATGTGTTCATAGTTTAACAAATTAAAAAAAAATAAAAAAATGTTAGAATTCTTATCATTTATTCCACAAATTTATGCTTCTTGAGATGCAGAAAATATAAAAAAATCTGTTGAATTAAGTTCTGAAGCTATTATTTCTATAATTTGATTAGTAGCACTTTTTGCAATATTAATTACTGAAAAAGTTGATAAAACTATTGTTTCTATATTAATTGCTTGAGCTTTGATATTTTTACAAGTTTTTGGTGACACAACTTGAGGTTGAGCTAGTTCACAAGAAGTTGCTGGAGGATTTATTTATCATAATCTTGATATTTTTGCTTTTATTATAGGTATGATGATTATATCTTGAATAGCAAAAGATTCCTGAATTTTTAATTATTTTGCTTTATCTATTGCAAAAAAAACAAATGGTAGTCCTGTAAAATTATTTTTTGTGTTATCTTATATGGCTTTTTTTATGACAATTTTTATAAGTAATATTCCAACAATAATTATTTTGGCTCCAATAGTTGTTTTAATAACCAGAAAATTAGATATTCCAAGTATTCCATATATAATTTGAGTTATAACTTTTGCAAATTTATGATGAGCTGTAACTCCTATTTCTGACCCAACAACTTATTTTCAAGCAACAACTCTTTGATTTACTTTTTGGCAAGTTATAAGTAATACTTGATTAATAATGTTTACAGTAACTATTTCTTCAAGTATATATTTATATTTAGTTTTTAGAAAAGATTTCAAAACAAAACCTGATTTAGAAGAACTTGAAAAAGTTAATCCTATAGAATATATAAAAAATAAAAAAGAATTATTTTTTTCAATTTTAATATTATTTATAGTTATTTTTTTTATAATTTTCAAAGAATATATTTTTACAAAAACCTGAGTAAAGTTGGATAATTGAAGTATTGCACTTTTTTGAGCATTTTTTTTAATTTTGGTTATGAAGCATAGTGTTGCTGATATTTTGAAATCAAAAGTTGATTACGCTACTTTATTTTTCTTTGCTTGATTATTTATAGTTGTTTGAGCTTTGGAAAATAATTGAGTTATTAATATGCTTGCTAATGGATTAGTAGAAGTAACAAATTCAGATGAAAATTTGCTTTTATTAATGCTAACAATGGGTTCAGCAATTTTGTCAGTTTTTATAGATAATGTTCCTTATAATATTGCAATGGTTTGAACTCTTGAAAGCTTTAGAGACCAACAAATTGTAACTTGAACAGCTTGGATGGCATTAGCTTGGGGACTTAATGCTTGTACTTCAATAGGTTGAGCAGGTTCTCCAATTTGAGCAGCTTGTAATGTTATTGCTATTTGACAAGCTGAAAAAACTTGAGTAATAATAAATTTTTTGAAATTTTTAATGATTTGAGTTCCTTTAGTTTTGATTAATTCTTTTATTGCTTATTTGATTTTGTATTATAAATATTTAGCATAAAAAAATAATAAATTTTTTTTATTATTTAGATTAAAAGACATAGATTGTTTAGAATTGATAATTTTTTTATTCCACATTTATTTTTTTTTCTACTTTTTTTTTGAATTTTTTAAGCTTTCTTAAAAAATTCAGTTTTTAAAATCATTTTTCCTGATTCAATTAGATTTTCATCATCAGTAAACCTAATTTTTGAAAATTTATCTCATCTTTTTATATCTTTTGTTCATTTTACTTTCAAATCTTTTATAGCTATAACAGTATCTCACTCACTTAAAATATTTCCATTAGCATCTTTTACAATCATTTCATCTTCATTTTGTTTAGAATCTTCAGTTCCATCATTATTAGGATTATATTCCCAATTATCCCAATCAGTTTTTTTATAATCTTTTCACATATTTTTATAATTATTGATTAATATTATATAATTTTTTCAACCATAATACAACTATTTGTTATATAATCTTCAAAATTTTCTTTTAAAAAAGTCTCTACTTTTTCATCACTTGCTCAAGGTTGTGTCCAAATTTTTTTATTTTTTAGAATTTTAGAATATTTTTTTAAAATTTGAAAAGTAATTTCAGGTTTTACAACAAAATTTACTATATCAAAATGTCTAACAAAACCCAAATTTTTATGAGTTTTAATTCATTCTATTTCTCTTTCTGTTGGGTTTATAGGAATTACAGTATGTCCTTTACTTATCAAATCTTTCAAAATTTTATTTCAAAATTTTTCAGAGTCATTTGTTGCTCAAATTAGTGCTATTTTCATTTTTCTATTTTTTATCAAATAATATATTGAGAATTTCTTCTCCTTTTTCTTTTAATAATTTTCATATTAATTTATTTCATCAATCAAGTAGTATAATATTTCATTCATTATTTATTCAATAATCTGATATATTATCAATAAAATGAAATATATTTTTATATTGTATACTTAAAAATCTTTCTTCTTTTGTTAGTTTATCTATTTCTTTAATTTTTTCTCCTTTATTTCTTTTTTGTTCTAAAATTTCCTTTTTTTCCATAATAATATCTAACTCTGGAAATAAATTATAAATAATATCATTTATTTTATCATAATCTATTTTTTTTAGTTTATATTTAGTAAAAGCTAGTTCATATTTTTTTTGAATATTAATAATTCAAAAGATACAATATTTTATTTCTCCAACCTTATTACTAATTTTTGAATTTTTATATTCATATAAGTTTGAATTAATTCAGGTTGTCTGATCAAAAATAAATTCAAACAAAAAAGGATCTTTCATACTAAAATATTCTTTTATATATGTATACAAGTCATTATAATTAATTTTAGCTAATTTTAAAACATGATTTTTTCATAATCAATAAACAGTTCTAGAGGTTCATTCTCAAATCTTTTTTAACATAATTTTGATTCTTTATTTAATTAGATAAATAATCTATTTTTTTTCAAAATTTATTTTTTAAAACATTAAAAATCCCAACTTCAATTCATTGCACTTGATTGAGCATAATTAGTTACTGTTGATTCAAAAAAATTTCATTTTTCAGAATTATTATCTTGAAGTCTGTCTAAATGTTTGTATGGATTTTTTACAACATTTTCATAAAGTGGCTTTAATCCTAACATATTTAGTCTTTCATTTGCTAACCATTTAGTATAATTTTCTATATTTTCGTGTCCCATTCAAATTATAGATTTTCATAAAATATGTTTAGACCATTTAATTTCCTGAGTCACAGCTGTTTTCATCATATCATAAATAATTTTTTCATCCCACATTTCTGGAAATTCTTTTTTAATTTCCATCATCAAATTTGCAAAAAGTGTAACATGAGTTAATTCATCTCTTCTAATATAATTTATCATTCTATCAGTTGCAACCATTTTTCCAGCATCTGCCAAAGTGTCAAAAAAAGCAAAACCATTATAAAAATAAATACTTTCTAGTAAAAAATTTCCTATAATTCATCTAAAAAATGTATCATCATTTGGATTATCTATAAAATCTTGATAAATTCCTCATATAAATTCATTTCTTTCAAGTAAATTTTTATCTGTTTTCCAAAAATAATAGATTTCGTCTCTGTCTTGTGAATCAACAACAGTTTCAAGAATTGTTGCATAAGATTGAGAATGAATAGCTTCTTGGTAAGCTTGAATAGATAAAATCAAATTTACTTCAGGAGCAGTAATATAATCACTAAAATTTGGTAAATTTACTGTTTGAATAGAATCAAGGAAAATTAAAAATGATAAAATTCATTTATAAGCTCTTTTTTCATCTAAAGTTAGCTCATTTTTCAATTGAACAGCATCTTCTCATAAACCACTAACTTTTTCAGGAATCCAAAAATTCCCAATCA
The DNA here is from genome assembly GCA_027066455.1 of Candidatus Altimarinota bacterium. Classification (GTDB taxonomy): domain Bacteria; phylum Patescibacteriota; class Gracilibacteria; order BD1-5; family UBA6164; genus JAMONT01. Next base: position 10,429 of record JAMONT010000079.1, on the reverse strand, counting down.
TAACTTGATAAAGACTTTTTGCCCAAGAATATTTTGTAGCATTAAGTTGAAAAAGTCCTGTAGTATTCCCTTTTATAATAGTTCTTTCAGAAACATCATCATTTCCATTTGGATTAAAAATTGGATTTGCTTTTAATTGTTTTTCAGTCATTTTTTTTTATATTAAATAATAAAGTTTACTTCTTAATTAAATATATATTTTTTTTGCAAAAATACAAACTTTTTCTTAGATTTTCTCATAGCAAGTAAAAAATATATTGTGATTTTTTGGAAGAAATTGGTGTGATACTGGAGTAAGAAACTAAATAAAAATTTAAATATAAATTTATTAAAAAGAAAAAGAGGAATAAAATAGCTTTGTACAGCAAATTTAATTCCTCATTTTTTTTATTTTTTCAAGTTTTTTCTAAAAAATGTAAATCAAATTATTAAAATTATTATAAATAATAAAATTCAAATTATTATATATAAAATATTATTTGGTTTTTCTAAAGTATTTTTTGTTTCTGAGAAAATATTTTTTACTTTTGAAGTAATTCATTTTTCTCCTTCAACTTCTGTAAAAGAAGCCATTTTTAATTGAATTTCATCATTTCAAATTCCAAGAGAAAAAGCTAAATTGTTTGGTATAATTTCTCTTCTAAAATCTTTATTTAAAATAGAATTAAAAATATTTATCCTAAATAATTCTTCTAAAATTTCAGAATCTTTTAATAATTCTATAATATTTCATCATTTTTCCAGAAAAAATTTATCATCTATTTTCCCAAAAACATTTTTTACTTCTGAGTTTATTTCAATATTAGTTATTTTTAAAATATTTTTATCAATACTTAAAAATATTTCTCAGTCTAAACTAGAAAAACTCAAAAATCATATTTTTCAAGAAATTTCTTTTATTTTTTTTCAAGTTATTTTAGAATATTCATAATTATTATAATATTTATTTATAGCAAACATTAAAGGATTAAAATCTCATATTTCACTAAAAAGTCATTCTCTTTTTATAGCTACAAATAAATCTGTTAAATCTTTTTCTGAAAGAATTTTTTTAATACTTTTTTCCAATTTTTCACTATCAAAAAAGCTATAAAATATTTTATCTCAACTTAAATAATTTTTGATAAATTTATCTTTTGTTGAATCAGGTTTTTCATAAAAATCTATAGATTTTTGCAAAGATTTTTTAGAAATAGAAATATATGCAAAACTATCAATTATAGAATAATAAATATTTCAAATAAAAGGAGCTGGAACTGAATAAATAGTAATATTTTTATATTCTTCTCAAAGTGGTTTTGCTAATAATTTTTTTGCTTTTCATTCAATAGAATTTCTACTATTTCTAGAAAATTCTTGAGACATTTTTTTTCTTATAATACTTAAGAATTCTTTTGCTTTTATTTTATTTTTAAATTTTACAGCTAAAATTATATCTAATTTTTCAGCATTCCAAGAGTCAAAAATACTAGTATCTATTCAACCAAAAGAAATTAAAAATTCTCAATCTAAATAATCTAAAATACTTTCTTTAGTATTTTTTTCATCTCTTCATCATCAAAATAATTCCCTATTTATATCAAAATATCAATTTAAAAATTCTAATAAATTTCTATTATTTTTATCATCTTTAAAATTATCTTTATCTTTATTAAATTCTTGCATTTTTTCATCAATAAATTTTTTTAATTTATCAGAATCAAAACCAAAAACTATTCAAAATATTCAGATTCTCATTTTTGGATTTTTTATAATTTCAAAATCTTTTTTTCAAAAATTAGAAAATATTTGAACTAAAAATTCCATTTCAAAATCTTTTAAACTAGGAATAGGAGTCATAAAAAAATCTATTTTATATCCATCTTTTTTTTCTGAAAAAATAACTCAAAGTGGATCAAGACTTGCTTGCCACAATTCCCTATAATCTAAAATATTTTCTTTATAAATTGATAATTCTTCTCTAGAAATTTTTTCTAAATTATAATTTATTTCAGAAATATTTTTTATATCTCATATTTTTCAAATACTTTTACTTGTTACAATAGAATTTTTTACTTCAAAATTTTCTAAATTATCTCCTTCAAATTTTATAATTTTTTTCAATTTTTCAAAATTCTGAATTTTTTCAGAGCTTATTTTTTGTAAAGCAAATATATAATCTTGTAAATCATCTAAATATATATAATCATTTATTTTTCTTTTCATATTCAAAAAATATTCCAAACTTGTGATTTTTTCAAAAAAATTATCTCAAGCAAAAAAGAAAATATCTTTTTTTAATTTTTGTTTTTTAAACCAAACATATCTGAAATCACTAGAATTATAAATAGAATTTTTTTCATCTAAATTAGAATATTTTTCTAATAATTCTTTTGAAAGAGAAATATATATTTTATCTCAAACAGATTTTGCTACCATTGCTTTTTCTCATGGAACCAAAATTCATTTATCTTTTTTATCTAAAATTATTAAAAAATTTGGTGAAACTAAATCCAAATCAGATAAAACAATAATAAATTCATTTTTAAAATTTTTCTTTATTTCTTCCCAATTACTAGTTCACATTTTTTCTACAATCAAATCTCTTAATTTTTTTATTATTTGTAATCCTGAATTAGAATTATTTTTTTTATCATCTAAGAAAGAAAATAAAAATTGTGGGTTTTTTATATGAATAAAAATAGAATCAGATGGAATTTTTTTATAAATTTCTGGAATTTTTTCTAATTCAGCATTTCAAATTAATTTTTCATAATCTTTTTTTTCTATTTTCAAATTTTCTATTTTTTTTATTTCAGCTTTAGCTTCTTCTAAAGTATAAAATTTGTCTTTATATTTTAAAGTATAAGTTGATTTAGAAAAATATTTTTTTTCTAAATATTTAACAATATCTCAAAATATTTTATTATAATTTTTTTTATATCTATCTTTATATTTCTTTATCATTTCTTTTTTTTCACTTAAACTTAATTCTTTTGAATTTTTTAAGTAAAGATTTTTAAATTGTTCCATTTCTGTTACTTCTATCTTCTTTTCTGATTCTGTAATTTTTCATACTGTATTTAATATATCTTTTTGAATTTCTTCATTCATATTTTTACTTAACCTATTATCATATTGATTTAATAATTCATAAACATCATAAGCTTCTAATTCTACAGAATATCTATCTCAATAAGTTTTTTTTATATTTCAAGTAAAATCTCTTTCTTTATTTGAAAAGAATTCTTTAATTAAAATATCATGTTTATTTCATTTTCATAAATATTTAACTTCATAAATAACATCATCTAATTTATCTCAAATTTCTTTTTTTTCCTGATTTAAATAAATTTCTTCTTTTTTTAATTCTTCTAAACTTGGATAATATCAATTTCTATTTTTAAAATTTTTTATAACTCTATCTAAAGAATTCAAAAAAGAATCATAATTTTTTTTACTATTATAATTTACTTTAAAACTAGATTCTAAAAGTTTATCTGAAACAGAATATTCATTAAATAAAATTTCTGAAATATTCTGTATTCAATTTGCTTTTGGGATATTTATTAAAAGTTTATCTAAATCAGATTTTCATTTTTGTTCATAATATTCAAAATTTTTTCAAGAGAATTGATTAAAATAAGAAAACTTTTCATAAAATTCTTTATTACTATCATAAGTTTTAATAATAATTAATTTTAACTGCTTTTCTACAATTTTATTATATTTTGCATTTGAAATATAACCTCAAAAATCTCTATAATTACCTAAATTATCATCTTTTTTTATAAAATATTTATCTAAAATATTTTGAAATTTTTTAATTTCTTTATTTAATTTTTTTTCTTTTTCTTCTTTTTTTTCTGTTTCTTTTTGTTCTATTTTTTTTAAACTTAAAGCTGAACTAAAAGAAAAATTTCATAATGAAATTAGTAAAATTGTAACTAAAAAAATAATTTTTTTTGTTTTCATATTTTTTTTAAAATTATATAAGTAATAAAGATTTCTTAAAAAATTCTTTAAAAAAAAAATTAAGAAAAAATCTTAATTTTTAAATTTAAAAATATATTTTTATACTCCTAAAGCTTTTAAAGCTTCTGTTTCAGTATCTAAAGTTGGAATAATTGTTGTAATACCAACTAATTCAAGTACATCTTTAACTCAATCTGTACAATTAGAAATATACATTTCACCTTCATTTTCTTCTATATTAGAATAAATATCAGCAATATAACCAATAGATTTAGAATTCAAGTATTTTAATTCTTTCAAATTAAAAATTACTTTTTTTTCTTTCAAATCTCCTAATTCTTCATAAATAGAAGAAAAAGTTTCATCTGTATTAGTTTCATCAAGTTCTCAATTGAATTCAAAGATAATAACAGATTTTTCTTCTCTTTTTTTAATGTCTATAAAAGTTTTCATAATGTAAAAAATTATTAATAAAATAAGTTATAAAAATTATATAATACTTTAAGTTAAAATGCAAATATTTTTGCAAAAAAAGTTTTAAAGTTTATTATCAATTACCTGTTGTTCATAGAAACTTGCCAAAATCTGTATTCAAACATGTTCAGTTCAAGCAAAAAATAATCATTGACCAACACTTGCATTTAATAAAATATATTTTTCTTGTTCAGTTAATTTAAAAATATCTTGTAAAACATCAATTGATGCTGTAGATTGTTTCAAAAGTAGTTGAGTAGAAGAATTTGTTACAATTGCTTTTCAATAAGAACTTCACATAAAATCTTCAACATCTTGGGTTATTGTAGTAACTCAAAGTCAATATTTTCTGGCTCTTTTTACAAGTCAAAAAAGAAATCTAGCTGTATCTTCATATTGCATAATATTCCAAGCCTCATCAATTACCAAAACTCTTTTTTTCATTTTACTTCTAACTTTGTTCCAAATATAATTCATTATAACATACATAGCTCAAGGTCTAAGAGCTTCATCTAAGTCTCTAACCGAAAAAACTTGTAATCATTCATTTAAATCAATATTTGTTTCTCTTGAAAATAATCCTGAAAATATTCAAGTTGTATATTTTTCCAATTTTTTTACAAGAATTTCAGCTCAAGAAATAGTTTCAAGTACATCATAAAAATCTTGCATTACAGGAATTTCTTTTCAAATAATACTATCATCTTCCAAAGTAATTCATTTCAAACTATAAGTAATCATAAGAGCTTTTTCAATATATGACTCATCCATTGCTTCAAGTCATCATAGAATAATTCTCATAAATCAAATAAGTTCAATAACAGCAGATCTAAGTAAATCTCAGCTTTGTGTATCTTTATCTTTTAAAGGTAAAGGTAAATCAAAAGGATTTATTCTATAATCAGAATTCAAACTAACATCTAAATAAGTCCCACCAACTTGTCAAACTAAAGGTTCATATTCATTTTCAGGATCTATAACAATAACATCTGTTCAAAACATTAAACTTCTCAAAATCTCTAATTTTACAGCAAAAGATTTTCAACCTCAAGATTTGGCAAATACACACATATTTGCATTTTCTACATTAAATCTATCATAAATTATTAAAGAATTATTATGCGTATTTATTCAATATAAAATTCAGTCATCATGAGTTAAAGATGCAGAAGAAAAAGGAAAAGTAGTTGATAATCAACCTGTAGAAATATTTCTAAAAACTCATATTTCATCTTTTGCAAAAGGAGAAGTTGCAACAAAACCTTGTTCAGCTCTCAAAAGTGCTGGTTTTTCTAAAACATTTCTTCAACCAAGCATTACTTCTAAATCTTTTCATATTCTAGTTAATTTTTCTTCATTTTCAGCAAAAATAGTTATATATAATCAAAAGTGAAAATATTTTTCATCTCATCTAACCAAATTTGCTCTAAGTTCTTCAACATCTTGAATTTGTGCATCAAGTCCTGGATCATTTAATAATCATTTTTCAGCATTAATACTTCTTTCTGAATGCAATTGAGTTAATCTTTTTTTCAAATATTTTTGAATAAATCCAGATTCTATAGGATAAATAAAAAAACTCATATCAAATTTTACATCCCAATTAATTATTGGACTAAGCCAACCAGACTCTAGGTAACTAGGATATCCATAAACAAAGAAAGTTTTTGCAAATACATTATTTATTTGTAATTTATCAGGCATTATTTTCATATAAGCTGGAGAAATCATATCTTTAATATAAGCCAAAGCTGATTTATATTCTTCTTCTGCATTTCTTAATTCTTCAGATTCTGAAACTTTTTTGACTTTTTTAGTTTCTACTTTATTTTTTATTATTTTCTTTTCTTCTTCTTTTTTTTCTACTTTTTTTTCTATAATTATTTCTTCACTATTAAAATAAGTATCACCTGTATACTTTCTTTTTATAAGTTCTATTAATTTTTCTTGTTCAGCCATTTTTTTTATTTAAATTTAGCTTATTAAATATATACTTTTTTTATTATACTCCAAATATGTAATTTTATCAAACTTTTTATAATTTTTTAGCTTGCAAGTTTTTTATTTTATTTTGTAATAAAAAAGATTATATTTTTTTATAATCTTTTTTATTTTTTATTCTTGATTTAATCTTCAAAATCAATTCCAACGATTTCCATACCATATAACTCAATTTTTATCTTGTGTTATAGTTGTTATTCTTCAAAATCATAATTTATCACTTCCATATTCTTTATATTCTCAAGTATTTCTTGTATATTTCAATAATCAAGTCCAAGTTCAAAACCGCATATTATTATTTTTATCTTCAAATGAAGTTTGGAATCTAGAATTATAAACTGTAGTAAATTCTTTTGTAACTGGATTAAATTTATTTAAATCATGCCAAGCTACAACCCAAATTATTCAATGACTATCTTCATAAATATCATAAACCAGATCATAAGACAAGTTAGAGTTACTAGTTGTGTAATGAGACCAATTTCAACTTGAATCAAGCATATTTACTCAATCATTTGTAGCTAACCAAACATTATCATTAGAATCTACAAAAATATTGTATATTCTATTTGTAGACAAATCTGAATTATCTACATTATAATGAACTATATTTCAAGTTGTTTGATTAAATTTACTAATTCAGTAATGACGTCCCCGTCCATAAGATATCCAAATATTATTTACTGAATCAACAGCAATTTTTCAAGTATAATTACTTTTTAATCAATCTGAAGTTTTATAACAGCTAAAAGTCTCATCATTATTTTTTTTACAAATCCCTCAAAGAGTTGTAAACCATAAAATATTATTATTATCATAAATAATATCTTGAATAGCTGCCCATCAAGCTTTATATTCACTCCACTTATCTTTTAATATTTCATATTTATATAAATTTTCTGTACTATTTATTCAAACCCATAAAAATCAATCATTATCTGCAAATAATTTATAAATATTATTTCATCATAATCTTTCTTTTTTTACATATCAAGAAAATTCATCAGAATTTTTATCTAACTTTCATATTCACCGATAAGAGCTTCAAAACCACATATTTCAGTCATTATCTTCTGCTATTCCAGAAATAAGAGAAATTGTATACTGAGGATTTGAAGTATATTTTTTCCAAACATTAGTTGTAGAATTATATTTTCATATTGAACTTCTATCTCAAACCCATAAATTATTAGTAGAATCTATAAATCAATTTGTAGTAACCCAAGGAGAATTAGTATCTTTATACCAAGCTCAAGGATTATCTATATTTCAAACACTTGGATCATAAACATTAACATAATTTCCCCGAGTTCCAAACCAAAGTTTTCAATCATTATTTTTAAATAATCAGTGCCAATTATTAGTTGTTGAAATTCATAAATCTTTCATATTATAATTAATCCAACTTGTTCAATTAAATTTTGAAATTCATCAGTTTCAAAATCAATTTGTTACATATATGTTTCAATTATTATCTTCAATAATATTTCATATAGGTCTAGCAGTTATTCAAATATCAGCATAGCTATAATTAGTCCAAGTATCAGTTAAAGAATTATATTTATTTACTCATCACAAATATCAAATCCAAATATTATTATTTGAATCCTGAAAAATTCAATAAGTATAATTACTTCATAAAGAACTATTTGAAGTATTTTTAGTTTCCCAAGTATCTGTAGTAGGATTATAAATCCTAATTCATTTTCAATATGTAGTAAACCATATTTTTCCTGAATTATCTTTTAAAATATTATTTATTGTATCAGGAAAATCATCTGAAATAGCACTATTATATGTCCACCGTTTATTATTATTTATATCATATGTCATTATTCATCATCAATTTGTTCCAAACCACATTTTTCAATTATCATGTAAAACTGAAGTAATTTTATTTGATTGTATTTCTGTTAATTTATAAAGATTTTCAACAGCATATTTTGTGTATCATTTTTCAAAATAATCAGCTAAATTTACATTTAGTCATAATATACGTATTAAAGTTCAAAATGTATCTTTTGTTTTTGTAAAATAGTGTAAAGGATCAAAATCTATTATATCTTTGTATTTAGTAATTTCTTTTAATTTAGTATAATCATAAGCATACTGTAATTTTTGGCCAAATTCTATAATTCAATCTCAAAAATATAAATTTTTTTTATTTCATTTATAAACTATAATAAATTCTTTATTTAAAAAATCACTAGTTTCTAAACTTCAAGTTGAATTATATCATATTTCTTTATATCTTTCTGGTAAATTAGAAAAACCTGGAACAACTAATTCATTTTTATCTAAAACATCAAAATAATCCTGAGATCAAGTAGATACTTTCATAATTTCAGGAACAGCTATTATATAATCAATTCATCAAGTATTAGTTTGTAAAAAAAATCAATTATAATTTCAAATTACATTATATTTTCCTTTCTTATTTCAAGCATATGCTTGTTTAATTATATTAGAATTTTTAGCAATTGGATTTCATCATTCTTCTATATAACCTAAAGAATATTCTATTTTTGAGTTATTTTTAGTAATAGAATAATCATATTTTAACCAAGAAGAAGGATCCAATGGAGCCTCTGACATTGATCATCATAAATCCTTTATTACAGATTTTCAAAAAGTTCCTTGCTTCCATAACTCTGATCAAGAATAACTTATAGTATAATAATTACTAGGATTAGGAACATCTCATTTTGTAATAATATTTATATCTAATACCTTTTTCATATTATTTAAATCTGTTATTCTAACAGTATTTCTAGTATCAATAATATAACTTTGATAATACATCATTGCTATTGTTCATAGTATTGTCAAAATAGTTATCACAACTATTAATTCTACTAATGTAAAAGCTTTATATTTTTTATATATATACATATAAAGATATTATTATAAATTAAAGTTTTTTTATTTCCCCCAATCCCACTGAGTAATAAGTGTTTTATCAAGTTTACTTTCTTCTGTTATAATTTTATCCTTTTTATAATGCATTACAACTAATGTAATGTCATCTAATTGAACATAATTATATCACATAAATTGAGAAAGTGTTATTGTTATATTATTAAATACTTGTCTTGCTGTTTTATATCAAGCTCAATAAACATCAGGAGTTTTTTCAATAGATTCAATTAATCTTTCTTCTCAAAACATTTGTTCATTTCAATCTCTTTCTGATTGATTAATTGCTTCAGTTATTCAATCACTATACAAAACAATTATATCATCTTCTTCCAACTTTATTTCTCTTTCAACTAAAAATTTTGAAATATCTTTTAACATTCAAAGAGCAACTCACCCTGATTTTATTTTATAACATTTCTTTTTAGAATTTTTATAAATAAGTAAATATTCATGTCAAGCTCAAGTCATAAATAATCTTTCTGTATCATTATCATATCTAAGCATAAGCAAAGTTTTTAATAAATTTGCTTTTAACCTAGGTTTCAAAATATAATTTGTATTAGCCAAAATTTCATTTCACTTTACTAAAAATTTTGAAAAAGCTTCAATTAAACTATTTACCATAACCATAATAAATCAAGCTCATACTCAATGTCCTGTTGCATCTCAAACATAAATATAATAATTTTCTTTTTGTTTTATAACATCATAAGAATCTCAACCTATTTCTCAAGCAGATTTAGCAGAAGCTATTAAATCAAAATTAGGAATTTTAATTGTTTTTTTATTTAAAAATCTTCCTTGAATTTCTTCTGCTAGTTCAACTTCTCATTTTATAGCTTTTCATTCAAAAAATTCATCTTTTATACCTTTTAATCAATTTAATATTTTAGAGAAAAATAGTAAAATATAATCAATATGTGGATTAGAAGACCTTCAAATTTTTATAGTTTCATTTCATTTAAAACTTCAAACTATAAATTTTTTTATATTATATTCCAATTCTGCAATAGGTTTTAAATAAACCAAATTTACTCACATTAAAATAATTACAACTTCTATTAATAAAAAAATTCATAAA
>JAMONT010000078.1 GCA_027066455.1 Candidatus Altimarinota bacterium | reverse complement strand
AATATGATTCATTGAAATATGAAAGAATGAACTAATGAATATAAGATAAAATATTTTTGAGCTGATTGAAAACTATTGCATACTAAGGTGTATTTCATTATAAAAAAATAAATTAGAAAGGCATTTACAAAAAAGTAAATACCTTTTTTCTTGAATAAAAAAAAGCTTTGTATATAATAGTTCTACTTATTTATTTTATTATTAATGTAAACTTACTTATGAAAAAAGTAATTGCGTTGTTATTAGTTATTGCTTTTGCAGGATTAACTTCTTGTGGAGCTGCTGATACAATGAAAGATAAAGCTAATTCTGTTGCTGATACTGCTACAGAAGGAGTTAAAGCTGTTGCTGACACTGCTACAGAAGGAGTTAAAGCTGTTGCTGATACTGTTGTAGATGGTGCTGATGCTGTGGTTGATACTGCTAAAGATGGTGCTGATACTGTTGTAGAAACAGTAATTGAACCTACTGAAGAAAAAACAGGTGAAAAATAATATTTTTACAATTTAAAAAACTCTGAACTTTATAAGTTTAGAGTTTTTTATTTTCTTCTTCTTTTTTTGAATTTTTCTTTTAATCTTCTTGCTTCTTTTTCTCAAAGTTTTTCTTCCAAAACCAAATTTAGTTGAGCATCTTCATTAAAAAGTGCCATATCAAAATCTAAATTAAAATTCTTTTTATATTGATAATCTTCATAAGTTCAATAACTTACAAATAATTCTTCATTTTCAATTATCCAAAGATGAGTTGCTAGCTTATTTACAAAATATCTATCATGTGAAATAAATAAAACTGTTCAAGGATATTTGTTCAAAGCTTGTTCCATAGCTTCTCTAGTATCATAATCTAAATGATTTGTTGGTTCATCTAAAATAAGTAAATTACTAGGATTTTGTCCTAAAATAGCAAATAAAACTTTTGAAATTTGCCCTCAAGATAAATCTTTTACTTTTTTATTTATATCTTCAATTTTAAATAAATAATGTGTTAAAAGTCCTATCAAATGTTGTTCTGGGTAATAAAGTCAATGTTTTTCAAAATTTTGCATTACTGTTTTTTCTTTATCTAATTCTTCATGTAATTGAGAATAATAAACAAATTTTACTCATTTTCATTTTGTATAAGTTCATTCTAAAATATCTAATTGTCAAATAATTGTTTTTATAAAAGTTGATTTTCAAACACCATTTTCTCACAAAACTCCAACTCTTTGTCCTACATACAAATCAAGTTCTGAAATAAAAAAAAGTGGTTCTTTTCTTCAAATAAAACATTCTTTAAAATAAAGAATTTTTCTATTTGTTTGTTCTAAATATTCAAAAAAGAATTTTGGTTTTTTTGGAATATATGGTTTATCTAATTTTTCTAATCTATCTAATCATTTTTCCCTTGATTTTGCAAAACTTGCTCTACTTCAAGCTCTAAATCTATTTATCAAATTTTCTTCTTTTTTTATAAATTCTTGTTGTCTTGAATATTCTTGTATTTTTTTCTTTTCAATTCTTTCTCTTTCTTCAACATAAAAAGTATAATTTCAATGATAAAAATTTATTTGCCTTTTTGGTTGTAATTCAAAAGTTTTTTCACAAGTTTTATCAAGAAATTCTCTATCATGAGAAATAATAAAATATCATCAAGTCCATTTATTTTGTAAATATGATTCAAGCCATTCAACTCAAGCTAAATCAATAAAATTGGTAGGTTCATCTAAAAGTAAAATATCTGGAGCTTCAAGTAAAACTTTAGCTAAAGCTATTTTTGTTCTTTGTCATCCAGAAGTTTCAATTAATTTTTTATCAAGTAAGTTCAAAAGTCCCATTCAATTAGCAACTCCATGAATTTTATTTTCATAATCATAAGCTCAAATATTATTAAACTGTTCTAAACTATTAGAATATTTTTCTATTAAATCCATATTTTCAGGTTCAAGACTCATTTTTTCTTCTAAAATTTTTAATTCTTTTTCAACTTTTATTATTTCTTTAAAACCTTCTTTCAATTCTTCACGAACAAGTTTTTCTTCATTATCTGAATAAATTTGTGATAAATATCAAATTTTCATATTTCAAATATTTTCAATATTTCAATCAAAATCTTTTATTTCACCAGTAAGAATTTTCATAACTGTAGTTTTTCAAACTCAATTTCCTCATACTAAAGCAATTTTATTTTTTTCATTCAAAATAAAATTAATATTTTTAAGTATCATATTTCAAGAAAATTCCAAAGAATTTATTTTTATAGTTAAGTGTTTCATTATTTTTTTACATTAATTTTAATATTTTTTTTTACATTTTATGTGTATTTTTTTATTTTCCAAATTATAATTTTGTTTTTTTGTTAAAAAAGTTTGAAAAAATCTAATATATGTTTATAGTAAATGAGTGAAAACATAAATGAATATTTTTAAATTTTATCTATTAATAATAAAATATGTTAAAAATGATTAAAAAATTATCTTTGCCTATTTTATTTATAAGTGATTTTATAAATTTTAAAAAAAACATATAAAATTATGAACAAATCTAACAATAAAAAAGTACAAATTTTTCTTGATGATATATTATTATCAGATGATAAAAAATTTGATATATTACAAGAATTAAGAAAAATTGTTTTTTCTATTTATCCAGAAGTAGAAGAAAGAATGATGTATGGTGGAATTATGTTTAATTTTAACTGAGATTTTTGAGGTATTTTTTCATATAAAAATCATATTTCTTTTGAGTTTACAAGTGGTTATAAAATGAAAGATGAAAATAATTTTTTAGAATGAAAGTGAGAATATAGAAAGCATTTAAAAATTAAAAATTTTTCAGATATTGAAAATAAAAAAGTAGAATTTTATGTGAGACAGGTTATTTAATTAATTAAAAAATAAAAATGCCAAAATTTAATGATTTAGATTTAAAAAAAGTACAACAACAGCAATTGAATGTGAAAAATTATGAAGAAATAATATTGATTTTTCTTTAATGTTCAATATAATAAAATTATAATAATTTTTAATAAAATAAATTATGACAACTAGAACAAGAAATAAATCAGGACAATTTAGAACAAAAAGATGAGATACAAAAATATGAACTCTTGAAAAAAAATATTGAGTTGATTTATGAATTAGATCAGATATGAAACTATCAACATATTTATGAAAAAATGGTTTTCCTTCTTTGGCAAAGATACTTGATAATAAATAATTATGAATGAGTATGAAAATAAATTTGAAGCTATATTTTTTATATTAGTGATGATGGATTTAAGATAATGTCTTGAAAAAGAAAAAAAGAAAAAATTAGTATAAATTGAAATATAGATTTTAATTTATTAAATACTTTTGCTTATAAAACTGCAAAAATTTATGATGAAAAAATGTTTAAAAATATTGATAAAATTAGAAAATTAAGAAATCAAATTCATTTAATGAAATTAGAAGATTTAGATAGAAAATATTCAAAAAAGCAATTAGATGATATTTTTGAAATTTCAAGAGATTTATTTAAAATTATTGAAAAAAATTTAATAAAAAATGATAAATAAAAAAGTATATTAATTATAAAGAAATCAAGTTTTATTTAGAATTTTTAGTTTAATAGTTAAAAAATATGAAAATAATTGAGAAAATAGAAATAAAAAATTTTAGGTCTTTTTGAAATAGAAAAAAAGATAAAATAGAAATATCTAAAATAGAGGATTTAAATATCTTTTCTTGAGCTAATGATTCATGAAAATCAAATATATTAAGAGCTTTAAATTTATTTTTTAATAAACAAACAGATTTAAATACTTTTTTTGATTTTAATAATGATTTTTTTAAAAAAGAAAGAGATGAAGATGATATAAGTGAAAAATTGGTTACAATAAGGATAACATTTTTAAATGAAAAAAATAAGTGATTAAATAAAAAATATAAAACTAAAATTAATTTACCTGAAAAATTTTGGGTTTCAAGAAAATGGAAAAAAAGTTCATCTTTTAGTGAATTTACACAATCAAATGGAGTTGAAACTAGTTTTCAAAAAGAAAAATGATGAAAAAAATTAGAATTTTATGATAATTGAAAATTAAAATCTAATATTCAGGCAAATTTAAGTAAGCAATTAACTTTATTTTTAGATTCAATTCAATTTCATTACATTCCTGCAATTAAAGATAAAAATTATTTTTCACATTTATATGGAGAAATGCAACAAACTCTTTTAAAAGTTGAAAAATCTACAGTAAATAAAACAAGAGAAAAATTTGAAGAATCTATTCAAGAAAATACAAATTTATTAATGGATGAATTTAAAAAAATAGTTGATAATGAAAATTTGGTTATTTCACCTGCTTTTGAATTACCAAATTTATTAAATTTATTCAGAACTCTAAATGTTCAAACTTGAGAAATAAATCTATTATCAAGATGAGATTGAATACAGGCAAAATTAATTCCAGAAATTTTAAATTTTATTTCAATAAAAGAAAGAGGTTTTAAACAACCACATTTAAAAAAATGAGAGAAATCTAAAAAATATTTTATTTGGTGATTTGAAGAACCTGAAAATTCTTATGAATATAAAAATGCTCAATTATTAGCCAATAGATTTAAAGAGGTTTTCTATGAAAATGCTCAAATTTTTATAACTACACATTCTTTTAACTTTTTATCAATTGAATGAAAAAATATTTCTACATATAGAGTTATAAAAGATAATGATATTTGATCTTCAAGAATAAAAAAAATAATTAACAAAAATTGACAATATTGATTTGATTGAAAGTATTTTTTAAGTAATGATGAATATAATTTAAATGAAGAATTATGAATTTTTCAGCTTAATAAAGATTTAGAAAAGGTTTTTTTAGAAACAGAAAAATTAAAAATTGAGGCTGATAAATATAAAAAGGAATTAGAAAAAGAATTTGATAATATAAAAAAATTAAAACCAAATATAGTTTTTATTTGTGAGGATGAAAAATGACCTGAGATTTGGGAACATTTTTTTTCAGAATATAAAATTAATTTTGATAAGATTATTTCTGCAGAATGATGTACTAAATTTGATTGGGAAGATTGGTTTTTAAAAACTAATGAAATTAGTTATAATTCTAATATGAAAATTTTTAGGCAAAATGATAGAGATTGATTAAAAAAAGAACAAGTAGAATTTATTGAAAATGAATTAAATAATAAATATTCAAAAATTAGTTATAAATTTTTACATTTACCAGTTAATGAAATAGAAAATTTTTATATTTTAAAAGATGATTATTTTTCTGATAATTTAATTAATAAAAATAAAGATGTATTAGAAGATAATTATTGTTGAACAATGCAGAAAAACTTTGATGATTATACTAAAAAATATAAAAAAGGTAAAGAACTTTTTAAATTTAATGATAAAGTAAAAATATCAAATCAATGTTTAAGAGAAGCTAAAATAGATATAAAAAAATATTATCCTTGAAAAGATATTAAAAAATTAAAGAAAAATTTAAATATTGAACAAGAATTTTTAAAATGGAAATTAGAAGATTTTCCACAAGAATTAAAAGATTATTTAGAAGAGATAAAACAGTTTTTTGAAAACTAAAATAATTTAAAATTTTAAAAAAAATTACAATTAAAAGAAAATAATGAAAACTAAACCCCTAACATTTTCTGATGCTATTGAGCAAGTTTTGCTGAATAATTGATATTATGCTCCTTTAAAATTAATTTATAAGGAGTTTTCAAAGTATAGAAAAAAAACTGGAAAAACTCCAGATAATACAATTCAGGAGAGAGTTCAGAGAGATAAAAAATTTACAAAAATTGGTCATTGAGTTTATGCCTTGACTGAATATTTGAATAAATTACCAAAAGAAAAAGAAGCAAAAACTGAAATAGAAAAAAAAGAAAGAATACATTCAAGAATTCAAGGAATGTTAATTGAAATTTGAAATATGAATTGATATGATACTTATACTCCTGATGTAAATTGAATTTTTTGAAATAAGCAAATTTGAAATTTAACAACTATAAAAAAAATTCCATCTTTTACTTATGAAAAAATAATTAATGATTCTATAAAATTTGTTGATGTAATTTGGTTTAATGAAAGATGATTTCCAGCACAATTAATAGAAGTTGAAAACTCTACAGATTTTAGAGCAGGTTTTATAAAAATGAATGAAATTCAAGATTTTTTAGCTAAGTTTTTATTTATTGCTCCAGAAAAAAGAAGAACAAAATTTGAAACTGAAAAAAATAAAACTGCATTTAAAAATATAAAAGATAGGTGTCTTTTTCAAACTTATGAATTTGTTGAAAATTGGTATAATAATCAAATTGAGTCAAAAAAATTTAAAAACTTTTCTTAAAAAGAATGAAAAAAACATGTTGTAATCTATTAAAAAACATGTAAAATAAGCCAAAATATAATATTTTGGCTTTTTATTTTTTGTCCCTTGAAAAAATAAAAATAATATTATTTATAATTATTTTATAAATAAAAACTTATGAACTACATAGGCTCAAAAAAATCTCTACTAGAATTTTTAGAAACCTCTATAAATTCTATTGTTAAAGAAAAAAATTATATTTTTTCTGATCTTTTTGCATGAACTTGAATTGTTGGAAGATTTTTTAAAGAAAAATGACACAAAGTTATTG
>JAMONT010000077.1 GCA_027066455.1 Candidatus Altimarinota bacterium | reverse complement strand
TAAATTTCAAGTTTATGAATTTTGTCTTTTATATCAAAATTATCATAAGGTTTCAAAATCAAAGCTTTTTTATAAATTTCCAAAGCTTCTTTATAATCTTCTAACTTTTCATAAGTATTTCAAAGTAAAATCAAATTTTCTAAATCTTTTGGTTTTTCTCTTAAAAATTCTTTTAAATAAATTTCAGCTCATATATAATCTTTTATAGCATAACTAAGATTTGCAAGCATATTTATAACTTCAGAATCATTTTTATCTATTTTATAAGCTTTCTTATAAATTTCTGTAGCCAAATCATATTTTTCTTGATTCGAAAGCAAATCTCATAATTTTTTCATTACCAAAACATCATCATCATGAACAAGTAATAAATCTTTGTAAATATATTCAGCTTTTGTAAATTCTTTTTCATAAATATATATTTTTGCTAATTCAATATTTAAATCTTGATTGAATTTATCTATACTAAGTCATTCTATTAAAAAGTTTTTTGCTAATTCATATTCTCAAACTCCAATATTTACCCTAGCTTTTTTTAATAAATCATTTATATTTATTTTATTTTCATAAGATAAATCATCTTTTTTATAAGTTTCAGCATATTCATTTTCATCAGTTTTTATTTTCATTATTTTTGGAACCTCAGCTTTAGCTTCTCTTGATTTTTTAAAAAATAAATTTTTAATTCATAAAAAACTAAAAAAAATATTTCCTAAAAAATAATAAAAAGAATATAATAAACTCAAAAAAAGTATTATTATTTCTAATCTTAAAAGACCTATATTTAAATCCATATTATAATTTTAAAAATTAATTTTTATATTATAAAAATCATTATATATAGTTTTTTTTATTTTTCCAATTTAATTTTGTTTTTTTTCATAGCAAGTAAAAAACATATTGTGATTTTCTAAAAGAAATACTTTTAAAAAATTACAAAAAAAAATTTAAAAAACTTTTTATTGCAAAAATAATTTTTTTTAGTAAAATCTTTTTAAAAATTTTATTTCAAAGACAATAAAAATGAATATTGAAGAAATTAAAAATATAATAAATATTATAGATAATTCTATACAAAATGAACCTAACCAAAATATTACTGGTGGAAATATTATAAAAGATTGATATGATGAAAAAATAGATGAATATAGAAAAGTTATAATTAATTGAAAAGATTTTATTGCTAATTATCAAAATGAACTTATTTCTCAAACTGGAATAAGTAATTTGAAAATAAAATATACAAATATTTGATGATATTTTATAGAAGTTGCAAAAAAAGATATTTCCAAAATTCCTGATGATTTTATTCACAAACAAACTTTGGCTTCTGCTTGAAGATTTATAAGCTCTAAATTAAAAGAATTTGAACAAATGCTTTTAGAGGGAGAATTTGAAATGAATTCTAGAGAATATGAAATTTTTTGTAATATAAGAAGAAAAATTTCTAATAATTATATGAATATAAAAAATATTTCAAAAAATATTTCAGAAATTGATTTAATAACTTCTTTTTCAAAAGTTGCTTATAAAAATAATTATTGCAAACCTGAAATTACAACAAAATTTGATTTAGAAATTGTATCAGCAAGGCATCCAATAATTGAACAAATAGAAAGTGATTTTATTTCTAATAGTTTAAAACTAGATAAAAATAAATATATTCACACTATTACTTGACCAAATATGTGATGAAAATCTACTTTTTTAAGGCAAAATGCTTTAATTATTTTAATGGCTCATATTGGTAGTTTTATTCCCGCAAAAATGGCAAAAATTCCTTTAACTGATAAAATATTTTCTAGAATTTGAGCTTGAGATAATTTATTTTTAGGACAATCAACTTTTTTGGTAGAAATGCAAGAAATGGCTAATATTCTAAATAATTCTACAAAAAAATCTTTTATAATTATTGATGAAATTGGTAGATGAACTTCAACTTATGATTGAATGAGTTTAGCTTGGGCAATTTTGAAAGATTTGGAAAAAAATAAAAAAGCAAAAACACTTTTTGCAACACATTATCATGAATTAATTGATGAATCAAAAAATCTTTCTTGAGTAGCAAATTATTGTGTTGCAGTTTCTGAAAATGATTGAAAAATAATCTTTTTAAGAAAAGTTTTGGAAGGTTGAGCAAAAAAATCATACTGAATAGAAGTTGCAAAAATAGCTTGATTATCAGAAGAAATAATAAAAGAATCAAAAAATATGCTAAAAAAATTAGAAAAAACTCATAAAAATTCTTGAGTAAATCAATTAAGTATTTGAGAATATTTTCAAAAACCTGAAATAATAGAAAAAAAATCAAAAATAGAAGAAAAAATAAAATCTTTAGATATAAATAATTTAACTCCTATAGAAGCTTTGAATTTTTTGAATGAAATAAAAAAATTTTAAAAAAGGGTACTTATTAAAAAATTATTAGACTTTTTTAAAAATAAAAATATAATAATAAATACAAAACATAACTTGAATAATAAAAAATCAGAACCAAGAGACATATAAGACTTAAAATATTAAATAGAAAAATTAATGTAAATAGATTAAAAAGAAGTCTGGATTTTTTACCTTTAATAAAACATTTTTGTTTAATTTTTAGGGAAAAATTAAATATAAAAACTAAAATTTGTAAAAAATATATTCTTATGTTAATATATTTTTATAAATATTATTTATTAATTTTAAAAAAATTATGACTAAAAAAGATGAATGACAAAAATTAGAAAAAGAACCTGAGGTTTGAACAAAAAATAAAGAAACTGCTGAAAGATTAGAAGAATTTTGAAAAGATTTTTTAGATACTGATACTGCAAAAAATCTAGAAAAAATATTTGATTGAAATGAAGAATGAAAAAATATAGAAAAATCTATAAAATTAACTTATGAAAACCTAAGGGACAATAAAAATTTCAGAGATAAAACTGAAAAATATTTACAAAAATATGAAGTTACAAATAATTTTTCCGAAGAATTATCTGTAATTGTTGCAGTTGAAACTAAATTATGAAATAATTTAGATGAAAAACAAAAAAAAGAATTAATTTCATTAATTATCTGAAGAGAAATAAAAGAAATTTCAAGTTTTGAAAATATTTGAGAAAATACTAAAATTATTGACAAAAATAATGAATTAGAAAATACTTTAAAAGATCTCCCTGAGGAATTATCAAAACAAATAAAAGAACATTCTGATTATCCAATTTTAGAATGATTATTACAAACTTGAGAAATTAAAATAGATTATGTTATAAATAAATTAAATATTTGAGAATTATCTGGACAAAAAATAGAATGATTATTTCATTGAATTAATAACAAAATAGAAGAAATAAAAAGAAAAAATAGTAATGATTTTATAAAAAGTTTTCCTGATTTTGTTAAATGAAAAGAAGAATCTGAAATAGTAAAAAAATTGTCAGAAAATTATGTAAATTTTTGAAATTGAAATGAAAAATTATGATTATTTGTTTCTATTGAAAGAACATTAAATGAATTAAATAAAAAAACTTTTAGAAAAAATGACCTTTACTATGAATATATAGAAAAAATTAGAAGAAAGCCTTTAGAATGAGAAGATGTAAATCAAATAATTAAAAATAAAATATGAAAATTAGCTTACATAATGTGGTTAATTGATTGAAAAAATCCTTTTTATAATGAAGAAAAAGATTCTACAAAATGAGCTACAAAAGAAAAATTAAATGAAATAGAAGAAGAAACAAATCAATCTAAAAAAGCTGAAAGAATAAAGGAATTAATTAAAGAAAATAAGTGAAAGCAAGATGAAAAATGAGATGAAAAAATAAGTGAAATGAAAGAAGAATTAGAAAAAATAAAAAAATTAGAAGATTTAGATGCAAAAAATAATATAGATTTAAAAAATGCTGAATGAATAGAAAAAGGTACTTAAAAAAAATTAACAGATTTTTTATTTGATAATTTTAAAAAAGTTCTTATTATATAAAAGATGAAAATATTTATTGTAATTATTTACAATAAGTATTTTTTATTATATTAACTAAATAAATATTATGAAAAAGAAAAAAACAGGTATGAAAATTTTAGCTTTTTTGGCTTTAATTGGTATATTAGCTTCTATAGTTGCTGTTGGAATTTTAACTATTTTCTGACCAGAAAATTATTCAGAGTCTGACACATATAATGAAGAACCAATAAAAGTAGAAATTAAAGAAACACTAAAAGACTAGTTTAAATGAAAAATAATTTTAAAAATTAATAATAAAAAAAAATGAAAGTAGAACATAAAAAATTAAAAAATTCTATTATAGAATTAGTAATAGAAGAAGAAGCTAGCAAAATAGCAAAATTTAGAAACAAAGCTATTGCTAGTCTTAGAGAAAGAGCTGATATAAAAGGTTTTAGAAAAGGAGCTGAAATTCCTGAAGAAGTTCTTATTAAAAATTTTTGAGAAGAACAAATAAATTCTATGACTGTTGAATTTGCTTTAGATAAATTATATACTGAAGCACTTAGAAAAACTAATCTTGTACCTGTTGCTCAAGCTGTAATTAAAAAAGTTGAATCAAATATTCCTTTAAAAGTTATAATTGAAATAGAGGTTTTACCAGAAGTAAAAATAAGTGATGAATATAAAAAAATTAAATTAAAAAAAGCAAAAGTTTCTGTTGAGGAAAAAGAAGTTGAAACAGCTCTTGAAGATATTCAAAATAGATTTGCTAAATTTGAAGAAGTTACAAAAAAAGATTATGTTGTAAAAATTTGAGATAAAGTAAAAATAAATACTGACTGATATAATAAAGAAGGAAAATTGATGGATACTACTACTATGAAAGATTTTGAACTAATTTTAGGTTCTAATATGCTTGTTCCTGGTTTTGAAGAAGCAATTGCTTGACATAAAATTTGAGAAGAATTTGGGGAAAATATAACTTTTCCAAAAGATTATCATAATCCTGATTTTGCTTGAAAACAAGTAAAATTTAAAATTATAATTAATTCAGTTTTTGAAACTATAAAACCAGAATTTACAAAAAAATTTATAAAAGAATTAAGATGAAAGGATTTAGATTTAGAATGATTTAAAAAACTTGTAAAACAAGAAATTCTTGAAACTAAGCAAGCAAATGCTAGAATGAAGGAAGAAGAAGAACTAATAGAAAAATTATTAAAAATATCAGATTTTGAAATTTGACCAAAATTACTTGAAAATCAAGTACAAAAAGTTTTTGCTGAAATATCAGAAAATTTAGCAGGAAGTTGAGCAAAAGTAGATGATTATATAAAATCTTTGAATTTATCTCAAGAAGAATATTTGGAACAACATGTTTCTCCAATTGCTAAAAAAAGATTACAGTGAGAATTAATTTTGACAAATTTAAAAGATATAGTAAAAATAGAAGTTACAAAAGAAGAAATTGAAAAAGAAATAGAAAAAATAATTGCTAAATTTGATGCTCCTGATGTTATAAAAAGACTAAAAGAACTTTATATAGAAGGAAATAAATATTATGAAGAATTAATTTTAAGAATCACTTTTAGAAAATTAATTGATAGTTTTTTTGAATAATTTCAAAAAAAAATAATATATTGTATAAAAAACTGTTTAAATAGGAATAACAAAAAAAGTTATTTCTATTTTCTTATTTTATATAATTAAAAAAGTAAAAAAAAATTTTGACTTTATAAGAAAAATTAATAAGATAGCTTTTGCAAATAAAATAACTTTATGCGGGTATAGCTCAATTGGCTAGAGCATCTGCCTTCCAAGCAGAGGGTTGTGAGTTCGAGTCTCATTACCCGCTCCATTTTATTGTAAAATCTAATTTTCTTTTTAAAATATGATTTTATTAAGAAGATTTTTTAATTTTTAAAAGAATTAAGAAATTATTTAATATTCATTTTAAGGGTGTATAGCTCAGTTGGTTAGAGCGCACGACTGATAATCGTGAGGTCGATGGTTCAACTCCATCTATACCCACCATTTTTAAAATTAAAATATTTCTAGTAATTAGTAAAAATTTTTACTGGAAAACTAGAATTTTTTTTCGGAAATTGGCGCAATTGGCTAGCGCACACGCTTTGGGAGCGTGGGGTTGTGAGTTCAAGTCTCACATTTCCGACCATTTATAAAAACTATTTATAAAATTTATAATATTAACTTTTTAAAGTTATTATTATTTTTTTTTGCTTTTTTTTGTATTTTACTATAAAATATATATAATAAAAATATTATAAATATTTAGCCTTATTTTATGCAAAAAATTTTAACAAAAATTCTTTTAATTTCTTTAGCTTTTTTTAGTTTTTTTATAACTAACAGTTTAGCTCAAGAATGAAAAATTGAAAGACTTACTTGACAAAAAACAAATACTTCTAAAACAAATTTTCAGACAAAAAAAGAAACTCCTACTTTTATAAAACAAGCAGAAGATTTTTTTACTGTTTTTTTATCTGTTATATGAAATATTATTTTAATATTTTTTATATTATATTTATTTGTAAAGTTTATTAGACTAACATTTGAACTTTATAAATCAAAAGATTTAGTTTATTTAAAAATTACTCTTCCAAAAAAAGATTCAAAACTTGATAAAGAACAAGAAACAAAAAAAGATTTTAAAGAAAAAATGTGAATGATGTGAATGTTTTACAAGGCAATTCACAAACTTTCTGAAGCTTGATTCAAAGAATCTGTAAAAGACTGGGTTTTTAGGTTTGCAAAAATAAGTATGGAATTGGTTTATGAAGATGGAGAAATTACTTTTTATGCTGTAACTTATAAAGCTTATAAAAATTTGGTTGCTCAACATATTACCAGTATTTATAATGATGCTGAAATAATAGAAGTAGACAAAAAAGATTATGTAAATTTAAAACCAAAATGATATACAATAAGAGCAGCTTCCTTATCAAAAGATAAAGATGATGTTTTTCCTATTAGAACTTATAAATATTTAGAAGATGATCCTTTAAACAATTTTACAAATGTATTTTCTAGTTTAGATAAAGCTGATAAAGCTGTTTTTCAAGTAACTATTGCTCCTGCTTCTGAAAAATGGAATACAAAAGCAATAAAAGCTTCTAGATTAGTTGCTAAATGAGAATATAAAAAGAAGTCAAGATGATGAATACTAAGAATGCTTTGGAAACCTTTTTGATTTTTCTTTAATCCAATAGTTTTGATTTTTCAAGGTCCTGATGCTGTTATTAAATCTCAAGATCAAATGGCTCCTTGAGCAAATGAATGAGATGCTTATAAAATTTTTAATCAAGCTGAAACTGAAGCTCAAAAAATAATGTGAGAAAGTGCTGCTCAGCCTATTTTTTATTCTGCTATAAATGTTTTTGTTTCTTCAAAAAATCCAAAAAATGCTGAGAATTGAGTTCATGCTGTTGTTGCTGCTGCTTCTATTTTTACTGATGAATATAATAATTCTTTAGATAATCCTCAATTTGTTGAAGATGTTTTTGCTTTTATTGTAAGTCCTATTAGATATTTTTCTTTTGTTTTTAAACTAAATTGATTTCTGCAAGATAACTCTTATTTTTCTGCTGATGAGCTAATTACTCTTTATCATTTTCCTGATATAAATTATAACAGGTCTCCTATTTTAAAATGGCTTGAGTATAAAAAATTACCATGTCCACATAATTTGAAAATTCCTAAAGAACCTACTATTTTAGATGAAAAAGTAAGAACTGGAAAAAAGGATAAATCATGAAAAGAAATACTTAAAATAAAAAAAGTTCATAGAAAACTTGGTTGATTTCCTGTTTATAAAGATTGAGTTTTAATGTGATGGAATGAATATAGAGGTAAAAAAACTCCTATTTATTTTGATAGAAAAGATAGATGAAGACATCATTATGTTCTTTGAAAATCTGGTTGAGGTAAGTCTGTATTTATTTGATATCTTGCTCGTCAAGATCTTCGGAATAATGAATGATTAGCTGTTATTGATCCTCATGGAGATTTGGTTGAAGATGTTTTGAGTTTTGCACCAAAACATAGAGCAAAAGATATAGTTATTTTTGATCCTTCTGATGATGCTATGCCAATGTGATTAAATATTTTGGAAGTAATTTCTACTGAAAAAGATGCTAGAGCAAGAGAAATGGATAGAGCTGCACTTGATGCTACTGAAATTTTTATAAAAATTTTTGGTGATGAAATTTTCGGGCCAAGAATACAACATTATTTTAGAAATGGTTGCTTAACTTTGATGGAAGATATAGAGGAATGATGAACAATTATTGATGTTCCTAGACTTTTTACTGATGAAGCTTTTTTGAAATATAGAACAAGAAATTTGAAAAATCCTGTAGTAAAATCTTTTTGGGAGCATGAATATGCAAATACTTGAGATAGAGAAAAACAAGAAATGATACCTTATTTTTCTTCAAAATTTGGTCCTTTTATAACAAATACAACTATTAGAAATATTATTGGTCAACCAAAATCTGCTTTTAATGTAAGAGAAATAATGGATAATCAGAGAGTTTTACTTGTAAATCTTTCTAAAGGTAAAATCTGAGCATTAAATGCACAACTTTTATGATTGATTTTTGTTTCAAAAGTTAATATGGCTGCAATGTCTAGAGCTGATATGCCTGAGGAAGAGAGAAAAGAATTTTTTATGTACGTTGATGAATTTCAAAATTTTGCAACAGAAACTTTTGGGGAAATATTAAGTGAGGCCAGAAAATATCGTTTAGCATTAATTATGGCTCACCAATTTATTGCACAAATCTGAGGAAATAATTCTCAAAAATGAGATAAACCAAGTATAAAAGATGCTGTTTTTGGTAATGTTTGAACAATGCAATCTTTCAAAGTTGGTGCTGATGATGCTGAATATTTAGCTAAAGAATATGCTCCAATTTTATCTGAACAAGATATTATTTGAATAGCAAATTTTACAACTTATATAAAATTAAATATTGATAATGCTTCAAGTAGACCTTTTGATATGAAAACTATTTGGGATAATAAATATAAATCCAGAAAAGCTTGAGAAATAATTAAACAATATTCTAGAATGAAATATGGTAGAAAGAAAAAATTTGTTGATATGGAAATAGAAGCAAGATTAGGAATGACTTAAAAAACATTAGAGTATATACAAAATTATACTATAAACCTACTATTTTCATCATTTTTTCATATTTTTCACTAGCTAATTTATTCATTTTAATATTTCATTCATCTAATTTTTTTTCTATTATATCAAAATTTTCTTCAAAAAATTTTCTTCTTTTTCTAAAAGGTTCAATAAAATTTTCCAAAATTTCTAATAATTCTAATTTAGCATGTCAATATCAATAATTTCCTGCTTTATATTTTAAAGCTATTTCATCTTGTTTTTCTTTAGAAGCAAATAATTTTATTAAAGCAAAAACATTACAATTATCAGGATTTTTTGCTTCTTCAAGAGTTTCACTTCCAGTTACAATTGACATAACTTTTTTCTTTAAAATATCCTTTTTTTCAAAAACTTTTATATCATTATCATAAGATTTACTCATTTTTCTACCATCAAGTCAAGGAATTGTCATAACTTTTTCATCACAATGAATGTATGGCATTTTAAAAATTTCACAATCATAAGTTTTATGAAAATTTTCAGCTATATCACGAGCAAATTCTAAGTGTTGAGTTTGGTCTTTTCAAAGTGGAACAATATCAATATCATAAGCAATAATATCGGAAGTCATTAACATTGGATAATTAAAAACTGCCATATTTATTTCAGAATTTTTATTTTTTGAATCCTTGAAACTATGAGCTCTAAGCATTAAAGAATAAGGTGTAACACTTGATAAAATCCAAGTAATATCATTAATTCTATCTATTTTTGATTGTTCATAAATAGTAATATTTTCTAATCTATCTTCAGGAATTAAAGAAAAATAATCGAGTAGCATTGCTTTTCTATTTTTTCTCATTGTTTCAGCATCTTTTATAGATGTTAAAGAATGCAAATTTGCCAAAAAGATATAAGTATCTTGTCATTTTGAAAAATCTAAACAATTTTTTAAACCTCACAAATAATTTCACAAATGCAAACCTTCTCAAGTTGCTTTCATTCAAGTTAATATTTTTTTCATAGTATTTTTTATATAATTAATTTTTTTAATTTTACTTAAAAAAAATAAAATTTCAACAAAAAAAGTAAATCTTTTTAAAATTTACTTTTTTTTGTTTTTTTATGCAGCTTGTTCATCAGCTGGTCTATAAGTTGAATTATTTGCAGCTTTATCTTTTAATTTACCAAATATTCAAGTTATTCTTTCAGATATTAATTCAGTTACTTTAGTACACTCACCTCACTCACAATTTTTTTCAAAAGATGTTTTTAAAGCATTCATTATAGATAATTGTTGTATTTCAGGAGTTTCTAATATAACAAAAGTAGCCTCAACTTGTTTTCTTATATTTTCATAATTTTGTTCAAAAGATTTTTCATCTTTAGTTAAAATATTTACAGGATTTAATATATCTGCAGCACTTTGTGATAGTTTCATAATTTTTATAATTATTTTTTTAAATTATTTTTTCTTTTGTCAAAATATAATACTGATTTTTTTTATTTGTCAAAACTTTTTTATTGATTTTTTTTGTTTTGGAGTATAATTTTGAAAGATTCACTTTTAAAAAATTTTAATATTTTTCTAAAAAGATAATTATGTTTATAAAAAAGAATATCTTAAAACTTGTTTTTCAAGTTTTTTGAGTTCTTTTTCTTTTTTTATCTTTTTCTAATTCTTTTGCAAAAATAGTTATTTCAGAAATTTTTCCTAATACTATTGATGATAAAAATTTGGAATATGTGAAATTAAAAAATATTTGAAATAATGAAGTTTTTTTGAAAAATTGGTATTTACAAGATAAATCATGAAAAAAATACATTTTTGGAAATGAAGAAAAATTAAATATTTTAGAAGAAAAAATTTTTTTAAGAACTGAAACAAAAATTATTTTAAATAATTCTTCAGAAGAAATTTTTTTATATAATAATTTATGAAATTTAGAAGATAATATTTTTTATAAAACAAGTAAAAAAGGAGAAAAAATTATTTTTTATAATTCTTCTGCTAAAAAAAATGAAAAAAATTTTGAAACTGATGAAAAAAAAATTGAGGTTGATGAAAAATTTTTGGAAGAAATTGGAGAAGTTTTTGATAAAAAAAATATTAAGTATAAAAATTTAGAAAAAATAGAATGTGAAAAATATTTAAAAGAAAAAAATATTTGAGAAATTTTTTGAGAAATAAATAATTGAGATTTAGATATTTTAGAAAAAGATTATATAGAAAAATGTTGAAAAATTGATTTTTTAGAAACAAAAGAAAAAATAAAATTACCAAAAATTATTTTAGAATTTCAAAGACCAAGTTATATTTTAGATTTAGAAAAATTAGAGGAAAAAAAATTTTTTAAATTTGAAGAAAAATCCCTCTCACTTGAATTCTCTCTCCCTGATAGGGAGAAAGAGGCTGCAAAAAGGGAAATAAAAGAATTTTTTTGTGATAAAAAAAAGAAAGATTGTAAAATAAATTTTAATTTAGAAAAAAGTTTTTCATGAAGTTTTTTAGAAAAAAACTATTTTTGTGAAATAACTTTTTGAGAAGAAAAAATAGAAAAATGCAATCCAAATACTATTATTTTTTGAGAATGAAAAACGCAAGTAAATTTTAAAATTATAGATAAAAATAATATAAAAAATTTTATTGAAAATAAGATAGTTGTGGTTAATGAAAAAGAAAATTTAGAAGAAAAAAAAGCCCTCTCTCCTGAATCCTCTCTCCCTTGAGGGGAGAAAGGGGCTACAGAAAAAAAAATAAATATTTCAAATCCAAAAATTATTATTCAATCTGGTTTAGATGAAAAAAAAATTTGTAAAAGTAAAAAATGTAGTATAAATCTGACATATAAACAAGAAAATAAAAGAGAAAAATGTGTTTGGGATTTTTGAAATTGAATTAGTAAAAATTCAGAAAATAAAAATAAATGTAATCCAAGCTATGTAAGTTTTGAACAAAAATGAAATTTTAAAATAAAATTAAAAGTTTATGATGAATTTGATAAAAATAATTTTAAAGAAAGTTTTTTGTATTTTGAAAATAAAGAAAAAAATAAAAAATCTTCAAAAGAGTTAACAAAATCCCTCTCACTTGAATTCTCTCTCCCTGATAGGGAGAAAGAGGCTGCAAAAAAAAATTGAAAAAATGGAGAATTTTATATTTTTTTGCAATGAAAACTTAAAAAAAATATTTTATGGGAAAGATGAAAAATAAATATTTTTACTAAAAAAAATGGAGAAAAAGTAAATTTTTGATTAAAATTTGAAAATTTACAAAAATTAAGAAAAGTAAGGTATGAGTGGAGATTTAAAAATAAAAAAACTTTTTATAGAAAAAATCCAAAAACACATTTTTTCCCAGTTTGAAAACATTTCATAATAGTTAGAGCAAAATATAAATGAAAAATTATTGCTTCTGATTTTTTAGTTTTGAATATTATAAAAAAGAAGCCCCTCTCTCCTGTATCCTCTCTCCCTTTTGGGGAGAAAGGGGCTACAAAAGGGAATATAAAAAAATTAAAATTAAAAAAATTAAAGCAAAAAAAATTGAAATTGAAAGAAATTAAAATAAAAAATGCAAAAAAATTAAAATACAAAAAAATTAAAAAAGAAAAAGTTTTAAAATCTAAAGAAAAAATTCTAAAAGAAAAAAATAAAAAACAAACTAAAAATTATGAAAAAAAATTAGAAAAAATTAAAAATACAAATTTTAAAATTATTTTGCAAGGAAAAAAATCTAAAAGTAAAATACTAAAAAATAAAAAAATAGTTTGTTATGTGAAAAAAGAAATTTGTAAAATTAATTTATGACTTGAAAAATTTAAGACTATAAGAGGATTGAAATATGTTTGGAAATTTCCTAATCAGGTGATTATTAAGAAAAAAAATCCAAAATCTATGGATTTTAAATTAGGAAATTATAGTGTTTTTTTAGATATTTTATATGAATGAAAAATAATTAAAACTGAAAAAATTAATATTTCTGTAATAAAAAAACAGAAAAAAAGAAAGAAAAAAAAGGGAACAAAAAAAGTAAAAAATAATGAAAAAGAATTTTTTATAAAAACTGTAAATGCTTGATATAATGAGAAAATAGTAAAAAAAGAAAAATGATTTTTTTATGGATTTTGGTATTTATTTATAGGTTTTTTTCTAATTTATACTATTTTTATTATATTAAAAAAAGAAGGTTTTTTAGAAGAAGAAAAATAAATTTTGATTATATAGAATTATTTGTATAATAAAAAAAAGTTTAAAAAATTAATAAAAAAATTATGTGAAAATTAATAACAACTTGAACTCAAGATTTTAAAAAATTCAGAGAAAGAAAAATGTTTTATGTTGATAAAACAAAACAAGTTTATGATTTGGTAAAAAGTGAAAATATTTTTTTCTTTCTAAGTAGACCAAGAAGATTTTGAAAAAGTTTGACTTTATCTATGATGAAATATTTATATTTATGAAAAAAAGAACTTTTTAAAAATCTTTACATTTATGATAAATGGGATTGGGAAGAAACTAATCCAGTAGTTTATATGAGTTTTGCAGGTTATACAGAAGACCAAAATATGGAAGAATATATAGACAGAAATTTGAAAATTTTTATTAATGAAAATTGAAAAACAAAAGAATATAAATTAAAAGATTTTTGATGAGAATATAATTTATGATTTATTTTAACAAAAATTTATGAAAAAACAGGTAAAAAGTCAGCAGTAATAGTAGATGAATATGATAAATGAGTTTTGGTAAATTTGACTAATATAAAAGAAGCAGAAAAAATGAGAAAATTTTTTACTAGCTTTTATTCTTGAGTAAAAGATAATGATAGTAAAATAGAAATATTTATGCTAACTTGACTTACAAAAGTTCTAAAAATGTCAGTATTTTCAGTTTTAAATAACTTAGAAGATTTATCATTTAATCCACTTACATATGATTTAATGTGATATACTTGGGAAGAAGTAAAAAATAATTTTGCAGAAGAAATAGAAATATTAAAAGAAAAAAAGAATTTAACAGATAAGCAAGTAAAAATAAAAATAAAAGATTATTATAATTGATTTAATTTTTGAAATGATGATGATACTCTTTTTAATCCTTGGAATATAAATAATTTATTTAAAAAATTTGAATTTTCTTATTATTGGGCAGATACTTGAATCCCTAGTGCAATATTAAATTATGTTAAAAGAAATAGAATAAATGTAGTTGATTTAGTTGAAAAAATAAAATCTAGTAGATTAAAACTTAAAGAAATTCATTTTAAATTAGAAGATTTAAATAATGTAAATGTAGCTGTATTATTCACAAATGCTTGATATTTGACAGTAAAAAAATATGAAAATAATATTTATAGTTTAGGTTTTCCAAATAAGGAAACTGAAAATGTTATGTTAGATTTTTTTATAAATTTTACTAATCCTGATAATGATTTTTCTTTGATGGAAGATATTTCAAATGAACTGTATGAATGAATAATAAATGAAGATAAAGAATTATTAGAAAAAACTTTTGAAAAAATGATTTATGAATTTATGTGAGAAACAGCTTATGAATGGATAAATAAAAACCCAGAATGATGGTTAAAAACTTTTATATGAATGTTTTTGAGATTAAATAATATTTATTATTATCCAGAAGTTCAAAACTTGAAATGAAGAAAAGATTTAGTAATTCCAGTAAATAATAAATATTATATTGTTGAAGCAAAAGTGAATGAAAATGCAAAAAAAGCAATAGAACAAATAAATAAACTTTATTTACCACAATTTACAGATTGAAAAGAAATAGTGAAAGTATGAATTAATTGGGATAAAGAAAATAAAAAATTTGATATTTTGATTGAAAGTGAAAAATAAATAGAGTTTAAAAAATCTTTTTAAAAATAGAAAAAAATTATGAATTTATTACAATTTTTCTTTATAATTGCTTGAATAATTATTTTAATTTTAGCAATAGATATAGCTAAAAAGCAAAAATTTAATGCTTTGCATTTTTTGGTTTTTTTAGGAATTTGATGAGGTTTACTTACTTTTACAATTTTTCCAAATACTCTAAATAGTGTTTGAAATATTTTTTGAATAGCTAGATGAGCTGATGTTTTGGTTTATGTTGCAATAATTTTTCTTTTATATTTTGTTTTACTTTTACTTTCAAAACATGTTGAAAATAAAGACAGTATTACTGAATTAATTAGGGAATTAGCTATAGAAAATTCTCCTAAAAAAATTATTGAATGAAAAGAAGTTTTTGTGATTAGAGTGTTTAATGAAGAGAAAGTTTTAAAAAAAGTTATTAGTGAAATTTTAGATTCAGGTTATAAAAATATTTTGGTTATAAATGATGGAAGTTTAGATAATTCTAGAAAAATTTTAGAAAATTTTCAGGAAAAAATAATTTTAATAAATCATTTTAAAAATAGATGATGATGAGCTGCTTTAAAAACAGGTTTAGAATATTTAAAAAAATATTGAAAAACAGAGTATATTATAACTTTTGATGCTGATCTTCAGCATAATTTAGATAATTTAAGTAGGTTTTTTGAAGAGTTTGATAAAAATAAAGATTTAGATATTATTTTAGGTTCGAGGTTTATAAAAAAAACAAATTCAAATGTTCCTTTTTTTAGAAAAATGATTTTATTTTGAGGAAAAATTTTTACATATTTTTTGTCTAGAATTTATTTAACAGATTCTCATAATTGATATAGAGTTTTTAAATCTAATGTTTTAGAAAAAATTAATATTTCTATGGATTGAATGGAATATGCATCTGAATTAGTTGAAAGTATTTATGTAAATAAATTAAATTTTAAAGAAGTTCCAGTTGATATAAAATATAGTGAGTATAGTTTGTCAAAAGGACAAAAAAATTGAAATGCTATTGGTATTGCTTTTAGATTTATTTGGACTAAATTTTTTAGGTAATAATTTATAAAAAAATGAATAATAAAAAAATTATTTTAATAACTGGTTGAACTGGTTATATTGGTTCTCATTGAGTTATAGCTTTTGAAAAAGCTTGATACAAAACTGTAATTGTTGATAATTTGAGTAATTCTAGTTTAGAAACATTAAATTGAATAGAAAAAATATTAGGCTATAAACCTGATTTTTTTGAAGTAGATTTGAGAGATAAAGAAAAATTGGAAGAAATTTTTGAAAATTACAGCTTTGATTGAGTGATTCATTTTGCTTGATTAAAAGCTGTTTGAGAAAGTTGTGAAAAACCTTTGCAGTATTTTGATAATAATATTATTTGAAGTTTGAAATTATTTGAATTAATGGAAAAATTTGGAGTGAAAAATATAGTTTTTTCTAGTTCAGCAACAGTTTATGCTCCAGAAAATTCATCTCCTTTAGTTGAAACAATGACAACTTGAAATACTTCTAATCCATATTGAAGAACAAAATTTTTAATAGAGAATATTTTAGAAGATTTGGCTAATTTTTCAGGATTTAGAGTTGTAAATCTCAGATATTTTAATCCTATTTGAGCTCACAAAAGTTGAGAAATTTGAGAAAATCCTGAATGAATTCCAAATAATTTATTGCCTTTTATTATGAAAGTAGCAACAGGAAAATTGAAAGAATTAAAAGTTTTTGGAAATGATTATGATACTATTGATTGAACTTGAGTTAGAGATTATATTGATGTTGTTGATTTAATTGATGGACATTTGAAGGCTTATGAAAAAATAAGCCCCCTATCTGCCTTTCAGGCATCTTTCCCCCCAAGGGAGAAAGAAAATGAATGAATTTTTGAAACTTATAATTTATGAGTAGGGAAGTGAATTTCAGTTTTGAAAATGATAAAAGAAACAGAAAAAATTATTTTAAAAAAAATAGATTATAAAATAGTTGAAAGAAGGGCTTGAGATTTGGCAGAAGTTTATTGTAATCCAGAAAAAGCTTTTAAAGAATTGTGATGGAAAGCTGGTATTAGTTTGAAAGAAAGTTTGGAGAATAGTTTTAAATTTTATAATAAGTAATTATGGAAGAGAAAATAAAACTTTCAGTTATAATGCCAGTGTATAATACTAAAAAATATGTAGGAAAAGCAATTGAAAGTATTTTAAATCAAAGTTTTAAAAATTTTGAATTTATTATTATTGATGATTGTTCTACTGATAAAAGTTATAAAATTTGTGAAAAATATGCTGAAAAAGATAAAAGAATAAAATTGTTTAGAAATGAGAAAAATATGTGAATTTCTTTTACTAGGAATAAATTAATTTCATTATCTAATACAAATTATATAGCTTCTCAAGATTCTGATGATATTTCTTTAAAAGATAGGTTAAAATTAAGTTTTCAATTTTTAGAAAAAAATAAAAATTATGCTGTTGTAAGTTGAAATAATTTAATTATCAATGAAAATTGAAAAGAAATTTGAAAGAGAATTTATAGTGATAATATAAAAAAAATAATTTTAAAAAAATCTCCTATTTCTCAGCCTTCTTCAATGTTTAGAAAAGATATTTTTTTAAAGGTTCATTGATATGATAAATATTTAAACTATTGAGAAGATTATGATTTGTGGTTAAAATTTTTTTCAAAATGATATAAAATAAAAAATTTGAATGATTTTTTAGTAAAATTAAGAATTAGAAAAGGTCAAACCAAAAGTGAAAAATTGAAGCAAACTATAAAAAATACTATTTTTATTCAAAAAAGAGCAGTTAAAAAATATTGAATAAAAAGTAAATTTAGTGATAAAATTTATTTGTTTTTAGAAAATTTTTTGTTATACTTGCCAAGTAGTTTTGTGATTTATTTGTTTAAGAAAATTGAGTATAGATGAAAAAAAGAATATTAAATAGAATTGTTTTTATTTTTTATAAATTTAATAAATCAAATTAAAGAAAATAAGTCAAAAAAAGATATAAAATCCAGTAATAAAAAATCTTTTTTAGATAGCCCTGAAATACTAAAATAAAATTGTTTTAATCTACTTTTATCATCTATTTTTAAATTTTTAAATACTTTTCATAAAGATATTTTATTTAAAAACCATATATAATTTATTCTTGTTAAATATTTTTTAATTACATATTTATTTTCTTTAAAAAAAATTAAATTATTTTCTTTTTTAAATAAAAGATTAATTTCTGATGAATGCATATCAAAATAAGATAATTTATTATGAACTCTATTAAGTAATAGATTATCAAAAATGATATTAAAAGAAGTTGTTTTTAATATTTTAATATTTTTATTATGCTTATATATATCTAATCAAAATTCATGATCAGCTGTTATTTCATTAAGTGAGTTAAAAACTATATTATTTTTTAATATAATATTTTTATTAAAAATAAAAGTTTGTATTGGTCAAAAAGGAATAGAAGATAAAAATTTAAAATTTGAAAATAAAAATTGTTTTAAACTAATAATTTTATTTATTCATATATCATTATTTTTGTTTCAAATATTTATTTTATTTGATTTAGAAATAGCTATTTTCTTATTTTTCATTACTTCTATTAATTCACTTATATTATTTTGTAGACTAATTTGATCATTAGAAAATAATAATATTAAGAAATCTCAATTAGATAATTCTAATATTCTATTCCAATTTCAAATTCTTCAATAATTTTTGTTATTTTGTATTAATGTTATATTTTTTATTGTTTTTTGTAAATTTTCAATAATATTTATAGAATTATCTGTTGAACAATTATCAATAATAAGTATTTCATATTCCTTGATAGATAATTTAGTATTTAAACAACTTTTTATTGCTCTTTTTAAATTTATTCATCAATTATAATTTGGTATTCAAATTGTTAATTTCATATTTTTATTTTATATAATATTTTTCATAAAGTTTTGAATACAGAGATATTCTGTATATTACTTGTATTAATGAATTTATAATTCATGGTATTCATTTGAAAAATTGTTTATGAATAATTCAATATCAAAAAAACCAAATAATAGGAGAAAAAAATAAATAAAGTAAGATTATATATTTTGGTTTTTTATTAATATTTTTAACTTCAATAGAAGTATATTTGTCAATCCTTTTTAACCAAACACTTATGGCATTTCAATGCTCTTTAATGTCATCACATATTATAGATTCTTTTGTTGTTCATATTTTATTAGATTTTATTTTATAATAATTATGTATATCTTCTGTTATTTGAACAGCTCATTTTTTAAAAAATATAGCTCCTTTTATACTTATTCACTTGATTCATAGAAAAATTATATCTATTTTAAGTAAAATAGTATCATAGTTTGATTTATTTATAATATAGTCTATTTCTAATATCATTTTTTCTGAAAAATAAAAATCTGCATCAGCTATAATAATCCAATCTCATTCATTACAAACATTTTCAACTAACCATTTTTTATCTGGATCAGCATATCATTTATTTTTATGTGTAAATGTTTTAGCTCAATATTTTTTAGCAATATCTAAAGAATTATCAACACTTTCCTGATCAACATAATAAAATTCAACATCAACCTCAATTTTATTTTTAAATTTTCAAATAGAAGAATATAATTTTTCTAAATTTTTTTCTTCATTATAACCTACTGTTAGAATTTTTAACATTTTAAAATTTGATTACATATTTAAAATTAGTTTTTATATTTATATACAAATATAAAATGTACAATGGTTCAAAGATAATAAATACTATAAAAAATAAATTTCATATATCTTTTTTTATAAAAGAAATCATTTCTTTAAAAGAAAATCAACTATTTCATATTCTATAGTTATTTAAATATATGAAAAACATACGTAAAACTATATATATTTTAAATTTATATAAATTTATATTTTTATTCAAATATTTATTAAAAGCAAAAGGATAATAAATTAAAAAATCTCTAAACATATCCAATTGATTTTTAAATGTAAATTTTCATAATCACATTCACCATATAATATTTGCTTTATTTAGAAAAGTTATATTTTTAAAATTTAAAATATATTCATTTAAAAATTTAATATCAGCTAAAAAAGGTAGATTTTCATCAAATTCTAAGTTATATTTATTTATAATGTTTCTATCTAAAAAATGTGACTGTAAAATTGCTAATCAATAATTATTTCATAAAGTTTTTAATGATATTTTTATTATTGTTTTACATTTAAAGTTTTCATCCATTTTTTTTGCTAGATGTTTATTTATAAGATTTCAATTTCATTCATAAAAAGAAAATACTTTACATATATTATTATTTCAATTTTTAAAATATTTATCATAATCAAATTTTAATAATTTATCTCAAACCATTAGAAATAAAATTCTATCTCATTTAGATGATTTTAATACTCTATTCCAATTTCATATTCTTCAATAATTTTTATCATTTTGAACTAATCTTATGTTTTTTATTTTTAATTGCAATTCTTTAATAATATCTATAGAATTATCTGTTGAACAATTGTCTATAACAAGTATCTCATATTCATTTTTATTTAAAATTAAATTACTATCAATACTTAATATAGTATTTTTTAATAATTCTCATCAATTAAAATTTGGTATTCAGATTGTTAATTTCATTTAAGTTCTTTAATAAGATATTTTAAGTTTTTACTCCAAGTATAATTTTGTAAACAATGATTATTTATTTTTTTATATATTCTATTTATATTTTTAGATTTACTTAATTTAATAGCTTTAAGTAAGTTATTTTCATATTCTTTTTGATTATTTATATTTGATATAAATAATCATTCTTTACAGTAGTTTTCTGTTATTGTTCAAGTATCAGTTGAAACCATTATATTTGAATAATACATAGCTTCATATTGTACTAGTGGATCACCTTCTGATGATGATGATATACAATAAATTTTAGATTTATTAAAATAATTATAAAGTTTTTTTCTTTCATAAATAGGTCATAAAAATGATATATCAATATTATTATCTAAAACTTGATTTATTAAATTTGCATTTTCTTTTTTAAAATCTAAAAATTTTCAATTAATTATTCAAGATGTTTTTCAAATAAAAATAATTTTCCATCAATTTAATGATTTTTTTATATTTAATAAGGATTTTAATAAAAAAGTATATCTCTTTAATTCCTCAAAATAAATTCTTCAAACAACTAATATAATATTTTCTTTTTTACAATAATTATTTTCTATACTATTTCATAAATATAATGAATTTTTTAAAACTAAAACTTTATTCTTAAATTTAATTCAATCCATAAATAAATCATAAAAAATCTGATTTTCAAAACTTATAATATCTACTTTATTTAAAAAGTAAATTAGTAATTTATATTTTTTATTCAAATTTAATAAATTATTTAATGAATTTTTATTTAAATCTCATTTAATATAGATTTTTCATTTTTTATTAAAAAATTTTAAAAAATATGAAAACAAGATTGAATGTTTATATATATGAAATAATCATAAAATACTTATATTTTTTATATTTTTAATAAAATATAAAAACATAGAAATATAATTTTTATGTATGTTTATAATAATACTTTTATTATTAATATATGGATTTTCTATTATTCCATCTTTTCAAACAAAATTTAATTCTACTTTTTTATTAAGCTTTTTACTTAATTCAGCTGGAACACAAAAAACATCTTTATAAAAAAAATCATTTATCAATTTATCTTTAAAGTAAAAATGTATCATAAATATTATAATTTATTAATTAATTTAATTTTTCTTATTATAACAAGAAAAAATGTAATGAATATAAGTAAAAAATTATCAAAGATAATATAATTATATAATCATAATAATCCTAATAATATTAAATATAATACTATTGTATCAATTGGAAAAGATAATTTTAAATTTTTTTTATAAAAGTAAGGTATAGTTCAAAATAAACTAATTAAAAAAATATATCAAAAATAATAATAAAAAGGAATATTTATTAAAAATTGAAAAAAAATTCATACCTTTAAAAAAAATAATATAAAAAATGTAATAAATCTTAATTTTACTTTAATAAAATTATGTATTAAAAAAAATATACCAATCATAAATAAATATAATATATGAGAAAATATATTTATGTTTAGATAATATAATATTATATAAATTGAAATTATATATAACAACCTAACTAATATAATTTTATACCAAGGTATTTTTATTTTAGAAAAATCATATCTATATGTAGGGCTAATTTCATTTTTAGATAAATAATCATTTTGAATATAGAAAAATTCATAAAAGATAATGAATATTAAAAATGATAATATATATGAAATTAAGAAATATAAGATATTTGTTAGATCTAAAAATATAAATAAAAAAGATAATATAGGCAAATGCAATGTAAATATATAACCTAATAAATTATTAAATCATTTTAAATTATAATTATACCAATAATACATTGGTATATAAAATATTTTATTCATATATTTTAATTTTTCAATTAATTACTAAAAATCTATTTTTAATACTTCTCCATTGATATAAATCATTTTCTGAATCTGAAAATGCTACTGATTTATCATAATTTATATCTTTTATATTATTTAAAATTAATTCTTTTTTACCATTTATTAATAAGTCATTTAATATTAATCAATTAATTATTCACTTATTCATAATTAATTCTGTTCAATAAAAATGTTTTATATTTAATTCAGATGCAATTTTAGAAATTATTAGATCAAATGATGCAGATATTAAATATATTTCAAAATTCTTTTTTTTATAATATTTAATTTTTTCTAATATTTTTATATTTATTTTATTTATTAATACATCTTTATAATACTTTTTTAAATATATTTCCAAATCTTTTTTATTTAATCATTTTAAAAAAATAAATCTTCTTTTATCAAAAAAGTTATATAATTTAAATAATAAGCATAATTTATTAAAAATAATAAATAAATAATATCTAATATTATACTTGTTTTTTATAAATTTAAAAAATTCTGCTGTTGTATTACAGTTATATATTGTAAAACATACATCAAACAATGCTATTTTTTTCATTTTTCAAAAATAAATAAAATAAATTCAGTTCATATGTTTTTATAAGCTCTTTTATAAAAATATAATTTTGATAATCCTTGAGAAGTTAATATTGCAAAATCCCTTATAATTTGTGAAAATATTAATCAAAAAATATTATTTTTTTTAACTTTATTATCTAACCTACATGTTGACTGTAAGTTTAATTTTACATCAAATTTAAATTTTCTAAATTTATTAAATATAAAATCCAATATATTTAATTGTTTTATAGGTAATATAATACAATTGTCTTTTTCATTATAATTTAAATTATAAATTTGTTTTATCATATTAGATGAAAATGATAATTTGTGTGTGATATCAATATATCTCAAAAAGTTTGAATAAATAAAATTTTGAGAATTTATTGTTTCAGATATGATTTTTCATCATTTTTTTAATTTTAAAGAAGTAAGTTTAAAATATTCTAATAGTTCTTTTTCATTTAAATGTTCTACAACTTGTCTTGAAATTATAATGTCATATTTTTTATTATTTTCCTTTAAAAAATCTATTATAGATAAATTATAACATTTTATATTTTCATATGAATTAAAAGATTTTTTTTGTTCATAAAAAAAATCTTTACTTAATTCTACTAAATCAATATTTTTATAACCATTATTAATAAGAAATTGTGTGAAGTATCAAACTCAAGGTCATACTTCTAGTATTTTTATATTTTTATCAGTATTCAATAAAAAATTATAATTTTTTAATAAATATTTATACTCTATAGAATTTATAGTAGAAACTAAAGGTTTATTTATTCAATTTAAACTTTTTCAATATTCTTTCATTTTACTTATAATTATTTATAAAATATTCCAACTCCTCTGGAGTTCATAAAATCCAGTTTTCTTTAATTGGTGAAATAACTATCCTTTTTCAAATTTTTATTAAATCATTATATAGTGGTCAAACATAAAACTCTCATCAAGATAGTTCATTATTTTCTATCATTTTTTTAGCAAAAGTTATAAATTCATTTCATCTTCTGAAATAATACAGTCCATTTGTTGCACTATTTGAAATTACTTTTTTTTCTACTAACTCTTCAACATATCAATATTTATCTAATTTTACATAACTATATCTAGAATCACTTGCTTCAAAACATGGTATTATTCAATCAATATTTGATTTATTAATAGGAAAATCTTCTAAATTATAATTTGAATAAGTATCTGCATTATAAATAATTAATTTATTATAGTCATTTATATATTTTTTTGCTTTATATACTGTTTCAGCCTGTCATCTTGTAATTTCATCTAAAATGATTATTTTACAATTTTTATATTTTTCTTTTAAAAAATTATCAATGTTATATTTTTTAATATGCTCTTTTAAGACTACAAAAATATAATTTATATTATAATCTTTCTCTAAAAATTCAAATGAAGAAACTGCCCACTCAAGCATAGTCTTTCATTTAATATCTATTAATGGCTTTGGTAATTTATATCATTCTTTTACAAATCTACTTCCAGCACCAGCCATTGGAATAACAATATTTATTTGTTTTTCATTATAATTTTCAATATCTTTTATATTATCCCAGCCTGTAAAAGTTTTTGCATTATCATCTAAATAAATTGCTCAGTTAGGTTTTCATAAAAATATTTCATCATAAGGGATTTTATATTTTTCAAGCCAATTTAATGTTTTTTTTCAGACTCTTGCATTAACAAGTCAAACATTTGAATTACAAGTTTCCATATGTCTTGCTGTTTGAATGATAATATAATGTCATTTTTCTTTCAACATTTTTATTTTTTCAATAGCATTATAGTTTGGTAAAACCTCTGAATAATCTTCTCATTCTTTTTTTAATGAGCAAATTGTTCAATCTAAATCTATTACTAATTTCATAATATTTTTATTTCATTAAATAAAATAATAGCTGTTAAATACATAATAATTTGCCTTTCTTTTGAATCCTTATGTAAAGGAATCATAGTTAAATATAACAATCATTCAATAAGTTTTATGGTTTCCATATCATATCATAATTTAATTAGTTCTTCATCAAAAAAATCTACTAATTCTGTATTAATTCAATTAAAATATTCAAAATTAAATATATTTTTTTCTAAATCATAATCTAAATTATATAAATCAGATATAATATTTTCATATTTTCAATGAATGCTATGTCTCATTTTTGCTAAATCATATTTTATATCTCACCAAATTCAAATGTCTCAAAAATTTCACCTTGGATCTATTAATTTAAATATTCCATTATGTATATCAAATAATATATTTGAAAAACATAAATCTCAATGAATTATTGTACAATCACTTTTATTATAAATCTTTTTGTTTATAATATGTATTAATTTTTTTTTGTTTAATAAAATATTTATATTTTTATATTTTTTTCAATTAATTATTAATAATTCTTTATTATAAATAGAATTTAAAAATTTATCCTCTAAAATTGTATCTAATCTTTCATAAGTTTTATCTAAATAAATATTATAGAAATTTGATAAAGAAAAATTTTTATCATTATATTTTTTTTTAACATATTCTAAATATTTTATTATTCTTCATAAAATATTTTTTAAATAATCATTATTATAATTTGAATATAAAAAAATATCAGCTAATGAACTATATCAATAAAATTCAAGAGAATATTCTACTTTATCTCATTTTTTATAATCAACTAATCTTGGAGTAAAATTTTTTAAATCATTTGGTAAATTTTTAAACCAATTTATTTCCCAATTTAATTTTTCTTTATTATTACTTTTTTTAGTAATAATTCATTTAAAATCATCATATTCTAGAGAATTAAAATTTCTTATTCTTAAAAAATCTATTTTTGATTTATAATATTCATCTAAATGTCATAAATCATAATATCCTTTTTTTATATTTAATAATTTTTTATTAGATATACTAGAAAAGTATTTTTCTAATGAAAAATAAAAATTATAATTATTTTTATTTAATAAATCAAAAAAATCTTTAGAATTTTTTAAGTAATAAATTCAAGAGATTACAAATGTATCATTTATGTAATTTTTAGGTCTATCAAAAAATATAAAATTATTATTTATAAAAGTCCATTTTTGTGGATTTAAAACTTTTTTCTCTGAAACTAAAATAAAATTTTTTTCAAAATCTAACATATTATTTAATAAAGTATCTCATAATTGAATTATAATATTCTCATTATTTTTTATATATTTTTTAGATAAATAAATTGTTTCTCATAATGAGTTTGATTTAACATTATCTATAAAAAGTTCTATATTTTTATATTTAAAAAAATTTAAATATTTTTTTGTTTTTTCATCATTTTCATTTAATAAAATTATTACTTTATTAATATCCCATTTTTCAATATTTTCTAAAATGTAATTTATTGTAGGCTTACCATTTATTGGAATCATCAAATCATACACTCAAGGAAAAAGTGAATTTTGAGGTTTTCAAGCTGATGGAATTATCAGAGTTTTTTTCATTTTTTTTAAATTAATTTTAGTTTCAGTATATAAATATTTTTTAAGCTTAACTTTATTTATTTTAGATTATAAAATTTCTACTCAAACTATACCCAAAAATAAAAATAAATCAAAAAATATTTTCACAAAATTTTTCCTAAACCAACTCTCTAAAAAAATGCATTTTTTCCTCAGCTTCTCTAGTCATAGCTCAAATATGTGGAGTAATTAAAACCTGATTTAGTTCTAAAAATTCTTTTTTAGGCCACAAATTATTAT
>JAMONT010000076.1 GCA_027066455.1 Candidatus Altimarinota bacterium | reverse complement strand
CTTTTTTAAAATGAGTTAAATTTTTGATAAATAATTTAACCCTCTCTCCTGAATCCTCTCTCCCTTGTGGGGAGAAAGGGGCTACAAATTTGGAAGAATTAAAAAAATTGGAAGTGGAACTAAATAATTCTTTTAAAAGTTTTATGAAATATAATGTGAAAAAAGTAGAAGAAATTGGTTGAGAGGCAAAGATGAAAGCTTTAGAATTGGGAAAATTTTATGCTAGATGAGATAATTTAAATCTTTATTCTTATTTATTTTTTGATAAAATACCAAATGTTGATACTGTAAAATTTCCAACAAGATGAAGAAATTATTCTGAAAAAATAAAAATAATTGAAGATGTTTTAAATAAAGGGAAAATAGATGAAGAATTGCTTGATAGAAGTATTTCCATAGAAAGAAGTCATTATGATTTAACTTATTTATTTTGAGATAAAATGTGGTTTAGAAAAATGCTAGAAGAAAAATTTTAATTAAGAAAAAAAATAATAATTTTTTAAATTTGAAAAA
This sequence comes from Candidatus Altimarinota bacterium, assembly GCA_027066455.1. Classification (GTDB taxonomy): domain Bacteria; phylum Patescibacteriota; class Gracilibacteria; order BD1-5; family UBA6164; genus JAMONT01. The sequence goes on along the minus strand of JAMONT010000076.1, from coordinate 26,490 downwards.
AAAAAAAATATTAGTAAAATAAAAAAAAAATAATTTTTTAATTAAAAAATATGCTAAAAAGATTTTTAATAATATTTCTACTATTTATAAGTTTTATAGGTTTAGCTTTTGCTGAACCTTGACCACTTGAAAGTGCAAAAAATGAAGCTGAAACACAATTAAGAGAAGCTACTAATTCTTTATGAAAAGCAAAGGTTTCTAAAAGTAATGCTGAGAGTAATTTGAAATATTTAGGAGATAGACTTGGTTCATGAGCTGGGGGTGATAAGGAAATTGAAGCTGTAGAGTTTTATGAATCCCAACTAGCAGATGCTGAATCAAGTATAGCTAATCTTAAATGAGAAGTGAGTTGACTTAAATTTAGTTTTAAGGATGCTAAAGAAGCTTATGATAATTCAGAAGAATCTTTGAATGATTTTACAAGTAGATGATTTAAAATATGAGTTTGAGATGTTTTGCCTTGAACTAGATATACAGACCCTGCAAATTCTACTTCTGTAAAAGAAAGAACAAATATATTTTTTGCTGATGCTATACAAAAATTAATTATTTGATTAGGTTCAATTGCTTTACTTATAATGACTATATGAGCTTGATTTATGATAATTTATCATTGAGAAGATAATTTACTTACAAAATGAAAAAGTATTTTTTGAGCTTGAGTAATTTCCCTTATTTTAACAATTATGTCATTTTATATAGTTGAATTTGTTAAGTATTTACTTTGATAATTTTTTTAAAAATGCAAATAAAATTAAACATTAGAAAAATATTACTTGCTTTAGTATTTATTATTTTTTGTCTTAATATTTATAGTTATGCTTCAGCTCTAAATTTGCCTGTAAATTGTGCAGGTTTAGCTTGATGTGATGCACAAAGTATTTCTGACCCTGCTAATTGAGAAGTTAAGGAAGACAAACTTTTTGCTTTTGCTTGAACTTTTATTTCTGAATGAATAAAAATAGTTGCTGTTGTTGCTGTTGTTGCTTTGATGCTTGCTTGACTTAATTTGGTTGTTGGTTGATGATTATCTTGAGAAGAAGAAAAAGTATCACAAGCAAAAAAATGGGTTTTGTGGGCCATGGTTTGAGTTATATTATCTGTTTCAGCTTGGTTTATAATAAATATTATAAATGAACTAAAAATAGATAATTTGTAAAAAAATATATTTTTAATAATAATTAATAATGAAAAATATTTTAGAAGTAGAAAAAATAAATAAATTTTTAGATAAAAAACAAATTTTATTTGATGTTAGTTTTTCAGTAAAAGAAGCAGAAATATATGGTTTTATTTGACCAAATTGAGCTTGAAAAACTACAGCTATGAAAGCAATTTTGGGACTTATAAAGCCTGAAAGTGGTGTTATAAAAATTTTTTGAAATAATTGAATAAATATAGAAGTAAAAAAACAAATTTGATTTATGCCTGAAAATACTTATCTTTATAAATATTTAACTGGAAGAGAATTTTTAAAATTTAATTGAAAATTTTTTGATTTAACTTGAAAAAATTTAGAAAAAATAATAGATGAACTTTTAGTAAAAGTATGACTTGAAGATGATGGAGATAAGCTTTTAAAAAAATATTCTAAATGAATGTTGCAAAGAATCGGGCTTGCTCAATCTATTATAAATAAACCAAAACTTGTATTTTTAGATGAACCTATGAGTGGCCTTGACCCTATTTGAAGAAAAATGGTAAAAGATTTGCTTGTTGAATTAAAACAAAATGGTACAACTGTTTTTTTTAATACTCATATTTTAGCTGATGTTGAAAGTATTTGTGATAGAATTAGTATTATTCATAAATGAAAAATAATAGTTTCTGGAAAAGAAGTTTCTGAAATAAAAGGTTGATTAGAAGAATTTTTTATAGAAAAAGTTTCTGAAAAATAATTTCTTTAATTTGAGAGTAGCTTATTTTAAAAAATAATTTTTAAAATAAAACCTTTTCATGAATCAGAAATAATCTCAAATCTCCATCCGTGTCTTTCTATAATTTTTGAAATAATACTTAAACCAACTCAAATTCACCTATCTTCAATTTTTCCAGTTTTTTCAATTTTAGCTTGATAAAATTTTTCCTTTAACATTGGAACTTCTCTTCTATCAATTCATTCTCAATCATCTTTAAAAATAATATATTCTTGAGTAAAAATTATATCTAAATTAGAATTTTTTCATGCATATTTTAAAAAATTTCAAATAACATTATGAACTATTTGTTTGAATAAATTTCTATCAACTTGTTTTATAATTTCTCAAATAATTCTTATATTTTGGCTATTTTGTAGTAAATTATTTTCATATTGAGAAACAACTTTTTGTGTTAAAATTTTTAAATCTCTATTATGTTTTTCTATTTTCAAAGTTCTATTATCAAATTTTTCATATTTCATAATCATATTAACAAGTTTAATAAGCCTTTGCATATCTTCTGTAATATTTCAAAGAGTTTCATTATCCAGCTTTATAACTCAATCTTGAATTCATTCTAAATAGCAAGAAATAGATGTTATTGGAGTTTTTAATTCGTGAGAAATATCAGCCAAAAGTCTATTTCTAATTTTTTCTTGAATAGCTAATTTGGAATTTAAACCGTTTATTGCTTTTATAAGTAATCAAATTTCATCATTTTTTTTATATTCTATTTTTTTCAAATTTTCACCTAATTTCAAATTTTTTATTTTATTTGTTATCTTATTTATTGGAGTAATTGTTCTTCTTGTAAAAAATCAAATTGCTCAAATTAAAAAAAGTATAAGAAAAATATTTATAATTAAAATTGAATAAGTTAAATTATTTAAAAATTTATATTCTAGAGAATTTTCATCTTTTATAGAAGATAAAATATTTTTTAAATTGTCATCAGGAATAACTTCTTCTATATATTTTGGAGAAATACCAGATTTTATTAAATATTTTGTAACAATATCTTTATTTTCTTTTTTATCTAAAGGGATTGCTTTTCCTGATTTTTCTAAAAGTTCAAAAAATTCTAAAGAAGCATCAGATTTTAGGTCTGAAAAAACATCATCAACTTCATCTTGAGCTTGTTTTTCTAAAAGTTCTAGAATATATTGTTCTGTAATTTCACTTTTATTTTTAGATTTTTCAGTTAAATAATTTTCTAAAAAATTAGTATATAAAAAATAAAAAGACAATATATTTACTATTGCTATTAGAAAAATAGAAAAAAGTAATGCAAAAATAAATTTTCTTGATAAAGTCATATTATAAGGAGTGGGATTAAGAGGTGGTTATAAATGAAATTTTTTATTTGAAACTATCACATTTTATTTTCCAAGTTTTTGGGTCTCTTTCAAAATCTATTAAAGAATATTTTATTTCATTTTTAGATAATTCATAAATCAAACCTTGTCATTTTAGAGTATCTTTGAAATGTTGGTCAAAAAAGAAATTTCATAAACTGTAAAAAATTGGAACTCAAGCATAAATTTCAGAATCTTGAACTGTATGTGGATGATGTCAAACTATCAAATTTGCTCAAGCATCAACCAATCTTCTGGCAATTTGTTTTTGCTTATCACTCACTTCTAAGCTAAATTCTTCTCACCAATGAATATTTATAATTACCAAAAACTTTCTTTGTTTTAATTTTCTAATTTCTTTTTCAAATTTTTCTATATCTACTATTTTTCAAATAAGATTAATTCAGACAAAAGCAACTTTTAATCAATTAATTTCTTTTTCTAAAATATTATCAATTTTATTTGGATTTCAAAAATACTCTAAACCATAAAAATCTAAATTCTTTTTTGTAGCTTCAAATCATTTTTTTCAACAATCATAGCTGTGATTATTTGCTAAATTAAAAATATTAACTCAAATATCTTTGAAATCTTGTAAATATTTACTTTCAGTTCTAAATTTTATAACTTTATTATTTATTTCACAATTTTCATCTGAAACAACACTAGTTTCCAAGTTTACTCAAACGAAATCAAAAGAATATAACATTCTTGAAATATTTGTTTTTAAATCTTTTTTTACATCAAAATCTTCATAAAAACACTGAAAATAATCTTTTTTGAAAGCTAAATTATTTTTATAAGTAAATCATCTTGTAAAATGAGTATCACCAAAAAAAGCTCAATATATTTTTTTATTTGTGTCTCATCAAATTAAATTAAAACTATTATTAAATTTTGAACTATTATAATTTCATAAATTTAACATTCAAACTTTTTCTTTTTTTATATTTTCAAATTCTCAATAAATATTACTTTTTAAGGAAGAAAAATATTTTTTTTCTCAAATTTTTTTTGATTTAATTACTTGTCTATTAGAAATATTAAAAAAGTTTTTTCCTTTTTTGTTTGCCAATTTTTTTACTAAGTATAAACAATTTTGACAACTAACTTCTATTTTAGAAAATTCTTTAGAATTAAGAGTATTTATAGATTTTAAATCATGAAAAATAGCTATTTTATCTTGTGGAAAAGATGAAAAATCTGAAAGAGATAAGTATAAAATATTTCATTTTTCAAATTTATAATTTTCCATTTGTTTAAATAATTTTTCTGTTTTTGAAAAATTATTTAATTCTTCTTTTAAACTAATATTATAAACATTGACATTTTTTCATATATGTTTTTTAATTAAAGGAAAAAGTGTGTAATTTTTTTTATTATTAGAAAAAAAAGTTTTTGTAGGCCTAAAAAAAGTAAAAATATTTTCTCAAATATAAAAAGGAAATGATTTTGCTTTAATGCAATTTTCTTCTTTAAAATCAAGAGGACTTCAAATACAATATTTTCAATTTTTAGAAAAACTTTTATAAAATTTTGTTTGTGATTTTGGAGCTTTATTTATAATTATAATGTTTTTTATGTTAAAATGTTTTTTTCATAAATTTCTTATAAATTTTTCTGAATAATTAGAATTATGAATATTAGTTGGTAAAACAGCAAAATAACTATATTGTTTTTTAACTTTTTCATTTAATTTATTTTTTATTTTATTTATTTTTTCTGTTTGTTTTGTTTCTAAGTCTTGAACAAATAAAATTTTATAAGTTATAATTCCTAAAATTGCAATTGCTCAAGCTAGTAAAATTCAGAAAATTAATACAATTAATTTTTTCATTTTTTTAGTAACTTTGTATATAAATTTTTTATATTATAACAGAAGCAAAAAAATTTGCAAATAAAAAAGCTTGTAAATAAAAAATTTTGTATATAATGTTTTATAACTTGATAAATATCAAGAGAGAGTAAAAGAGAATAGGCTCGTTTTAATTACTCCAGCAACCTGTTTTTATAAACAAAATAAGGTGCTAATTCCTACCCTAAAAAGGGAAAGATATAAAAAAATTTTTTAAAACTTGTTTTTTTAGTTTTAAATTTTAAAAAAATACTTTCTTTTTTTAGGGAAAGTATTTTTTTTATTTTATAAATTTTTACAAAAATGAAATATTTAATAACTTCTGAATCAGTTTCTGAATGACATCCTGATAAAATGTGTGACCAAATAAGTGATGCTATCTTAGATGCTTGTTTAGAACAAGATCCAGATTCTAGAGTTGCTTGTGAGACTATGACTACAACTTGAACTGTTATTGTTTCTGGAGAAATTACAACAAAAGCACAAATTAATTATACTGAAATTGTTAGAAAAACAGTAAAAGAAATAGGTTATAATGAAGCTGAAGCTTGTTTTGATTGAGATGAAATAGGTGTTAATTTGATGATAAATACTCAATCTCCTGATATTGCAATGTGAGTAAATACTTGAGGAGCTTGAGATCAAGGAATTATGTTTTGATATGCAACAAATGAAACTGAAAATTATTTACCACTTTCTATTTCTTTAGCTCATAAATTAATTAAAAAAGCTACACAAGTTAGAAAAAATAAAGTTTTAGATTATTTATTGCCTGATGCAAAAGCTCAAGTAACTATAGAATTTGAAAATCATAAACCAAAAAGAGTTGATACAGTTGTTCTTTCAAATCAACATAGAGAAAGGGTTAGTTTAGAAGAATTACAAGCTTGAATTTTGGAAAAAGTTATAAAACCAGTTTTAGGAGATTTGCTTGATGAAAATACTATTTTGCATATTAATCCAACAGGAAGATTTGTAATTTGATGACCAAAATGAGATTGTGGACTTACTTGAAGAAAAATAATTGTTGATACTTATTGATGACTTGGAAGACATTGAGGTTGAGCTTTTTCTGGAAAAGATCCTTCAAAAGTAGATAGAAGTTGAGCTTATATTGCACGTTATGTTGCAAAAAATATTGTTGCTTCAGGAATTTGTGAAAGATGTGAAGTTCAGCTTAGTTATGCTATTTGAGTTGCTGAACCAGTTTCAATTTATGTTGAAACTTTTGGAACTTCAAAAGTTAGTAGTGAAAAAATAACAGAAGCTATAAAAGATAATTTTGATTTAACTCCAGATTGAATAATAAAAACACTTGATTTGAAAAAACCAATTTTTCAAAAAACTGCTACTTGATGACATTTTGGTAGAACGGATGTTAGTTGGGAAAAAATTGATAAAGTTGATATTTTTAAAAATTTGGTTTAGGAGGTTTGGAAAAATAAATTATAATTTTATTTAGATGAATCAAAAAATTTTCCTACAATAAAAAAAAACAGCTGAAATTAAAAAAGGCATAATAATAGAAATTCAAGATAAAAATCATTCTATTTTTCAAGTATTTATTAATTCTAAAATTTTATAAGAATTTTCAAAAAAATTTTTTTCTTTAAAAAGACATCTAAAATTATATTAATATCACATAAAACCTTTATTTTATACATTTTAATTATATTTATTAAATAATTCTTTTTGAAAATCTTCTTTTATAATTCAAGTTATTTCTTTAGGTTTATTAATATTTTTTTTATTTTTATAACTCTAAATAAATAAATATCTTTTTAGGATTTTTTGTTATTTTCCTTAAAGGAGTAATGACTCAGTTTTAAAATTTTGCTGGGATTTTAGTCATCATTTTTTTATTATATTCAAAAATAAAAAAAAGCAGAGTCTTTTTTTTAGACTCTACTTTTTAGTGGGCAATTCATTTCAGTGTTATTTTTTTTCCTTAAACAAAATATTTATCAAATTCTTCTCTATCAATTTCTTCTTTTTGAAGTAAGTCTTCTGAAATTTTTATATGTAAATCTTTATTTTCAGTTATTATTTTTATTGCAATATTATAAGCTCAGTCTAAAATTTCTTTTACTTTTTCATCTATTTTTTCTTGAGTTTTATCAGAATAAGCAGATCTTCATCATTCTATTCATAAATGATTTCAACTTACAGATTCTCAAGCAAAATTTTCTCTTCAAATTTCTTCATACATTCAGTATCTAGTAACCATTTGTCTAGCAATTACTGTTGCTCTTTCTATATCATTTGAAGCTCATGTTGTTATATTTTCTTTTCCAAAAAATATTTCTTCTGCTGCTCTTCAAGCAAATAAAGTAGAAAGTTCATCAAGATATTTAGCTTTTGAAACAAGAACTTTATCTCTTTCTGGTAAAAACCAAGTTACTCATAATGCTCAACCTCTTGAGACAATACTTACTTTGTGAACTGGATCAGTATTAGGAAGATTTTTTCAAACTAAAGCATGTCCAACTTCGTGATAAGCTGTAGTTTTCTTTTCTTGTTCATTCATTACAAGAGATTTTTTTCTAAGTCACATTACAATTCTTTCAAAAGCTTCTTTTATTCTATTTTCAGAAATAATAGTTTCTTCATTTCTAGCAGATAAAATAGCTGCTTCATTAATCAAATTTCATAAATCAGCTCCTGAAAAACCAGTTGTCATTGAAGCAATAGTTTTTAAATCAACATTTTCAGCTAATGTTTTATTTTTAGAATGAACTTCTAATATTTCTTGTCTATCACTTAAATTTGGTAAATTAATAGTTACTTTTCTATCAAATCTTCCTGGTCTTAAAAGTGCTTTATCTAAAACATCAGCTCTATTTGTAGCTCACATTACAATTACATTTGAATCATTATCAAATCAATCCATTTCAGTTAAAATTTGATTAAGAGTTTGTTCTCTTTCATCATGTCATCAACCTGTTCAAGGTCATCTTTTTTTACCAATTGCATCTATTTCATCTATAAAAATAATTGCAGGAGCTATTTTTTTTGCTTTTTCAAACAAATCTCTAACTCTTGAAGCTCAAACTCAAACAAACATTTCCACAAATTCACTTCAAGAAATACTTAAAAATGGAACTCAACTTTCTCAAGCAACAGCTCTAGCAATAAGAGTTTTTCAAGTTCAAGGAGGTCAAACTAAAAGTATTCATTTAGGAATTTTTGCTCACATTTTTTTATATTTTTTTGGATGTTTTAAAAAATCAACAACTTCTGTTAATTCTTCCTTTTCTTCCAATGCTCAAGCCACATCTTTGAAAGTTACTTTATCTTTATCTTTATCATAAAGTCTTGCTCTTGATTTTCAAAAAGTCATAGCATTATTTGCCATTCATCCCATTCTTCCAATTAAAAACATAGCAACTAAAAAGAATAATACAAAAGCTAAAATTGTAGGAAAAATATCACTCCAGAATTTATCACTTGAATTATCTTTTATTTTTACTTCAACTTTTGAGTTTTTTTCAAAAAGTCCTAATTCTTTTAATGAATCATTAGCTGGCAAAATAGCTATTTCTTTTTTTATTTTTACTCAAGTTCAAGAATTAGAAATAGTTCAAGAACTAGAAAGTTCTCAAATAATTTTGTTTCAATCTACAATTATTTTAGAATAATATCAATCAATTTCTTTATTTTTTATTAATTGATTTATTGAAATGTCTTCTGGTTTATTATTATAATCTTCCAAAAATTGTGGTACCAAAAGTGCAATTATAAAAGAAACTATTATTAATCAAAGCAGTGGTTTGAAACTTTTATTGCCTTTATTATTTCAATTTTTTTTGTTATTTGAATTGTTATTATTTCAGTTATTATTATTGTCTAAATTTTTTTTCTTTTCTAAAGTCATTTTTTAAGTTAAAATATTAAATTTACAAAAACTATTTTATCTATTTTTTTATTTAATCAAGTTTATTTTTATTTTATTATAGCTTACTTTAAAATATCAACAAAAATATTTTAATAAAGTAAAAAAAAATAGATTTTTTTTGAAATTTTTATTTTGAAAAATTAAATTAAGTTTTTATTTTTTTATTTACTTTTTATTTCATCTCAATACTTTTTATGAATTTCTTCAGTATTTTTTATTAAAAATTCTTTTTTATCTTTTATTTTTAAATATTTTTTACCTGCTTTTATTGTCCAAATAAAAATTCAAATTAACATTAAAGTCCAAACAATTGCAACTATTAGTTCAATAGTTGTATTTCATCTTCAAATTAATTCTGGAACTGTAAAAATTTCTTTTTCTTTAAAATAAGGAACAATAGTAGAATTTAAGAAATTTACATGTTCTTTATAATATAAAGTAAAAGGTAAATATCAAACTGCAAAACCTATAAATCAAATTAAAGTATTAAGATATAACATACCTAATCTCATATAAGATCTGATTTCACAACCAATTAATAAAACAGCACCAAAACCTAGAAAAAATCAACCAATAGGTACTCAAGCAGTTAAATAAAATTTATATTTTGAAGGATCTGTAAAACCATGTTTCATTCCTAAAAAATATACTGTAATAAGTACAAAAACTGAAACAATTACCCACATAACAGCAACTCATTGAAGAGGCAATAATCCTTTAAATAAGGTTCTAGTAATATTTGGTAATCATAATTTATTCCATTTTTTTTCATCCTTTCTAATCATTGCTGAAGCTTCAGCTGAAATTAAAGCACATTCTGTACCAAAACCTGATTTAGCCATTGCAAAACCTGCAATAATTCAAGCGAATAAAGTAATAATTACATAAGTTAAACCTTTATCAGCAATAGATTTACCAAAATCTTTTATACTATCACCTTTCATATGTTGTAAAAAATCAGGATTATTAATTAAACCAAGAATTGCTACTCAAACAAAAGCAAGTAAAAATGTTAAACCTAACCATACCATTGGGTTTTTTAGGGGTCTATAATTTGGATCATAAGTAATTCCATCATTAGTTCATTTTATATATTGTTCTTTTACATAAGGTAAATCTTCTTGATGTTTAAAATATTTAGCCAAACCTAATTTAGTCATTAATCAAAAAGCTGCTAATCCTCAAATACTCATAAATACAATAGCTACAAGTGAATGAATATTCATCATAGGAACTCATCATAAAAGATGATTTAAAGTACAACCTCATGCTAATCTTGTACCATAAGAAAAAAGTAATCAACCTATAAATGAAATTAAAAGCAACTTTCCTGAATACTTAACCCAAAGTTTTGATTGTTTTTCAAGTAAAATTACTAAAAATCAACCAATAATCATACCCAAAATTGCTGTACCTATTCAAGGAATAAAAGCTCATCATGTAGCTGATATTATAGAATCAGTAGCATATTTACCATATAATTCTGTTTGAAATCAAAATAAATTATTTATCCAAACTTCAAGTCATCTGAACATCTTCCCTAAATCTGTTGTAACAGTAATAGGTTTTACTACCCATTTTTCAATAGTATCTCAAAAATTAGGAGACCAAAGCCCAATCATATAAATAATTTGAGCTATACCAAAAACTATTCAAGCCATCATAAATGACCATTGCTTAGTAAATATTTTTTTTAACTTACATTCTTTTTTCATGTTTATAGATTAAAGTTATAATATAAAAAGTTATTATTATAATAACATAAAAATTTTAAAAGTATATTTTTAAATTGACTTTTTCTATTATTTTAAATTTAGATTTAAAATTAACCTAAATTATATTTCAAGTTATTTAACAAAATTTCTTTATCTCCAATTATGATTTTTGGTGAAATTTCTTTAGAATCATCATTTCATTCAAAGAAAAATGAATTATCTATATTTTCATTTTTCAAAATTTTTGATAATTTTGCTTCTATTTTTTTAGTAACTCACAATTTTTCTAAAACATCATAAACTCTCATAATAGCTTCTCTATTTTCAAAATCAGTCATTCTAACAATTTGTTCAAGTCTTTCTCAACTAGCTTTAAAAACTAAGTTTCATTCATAGGTAACATCTACTTGTTTTGGATTTTTTACTTCTTGTTTTAAATCAAAAATTTTTATTTCTTCTTGTCTTTCTATTTCTTTTAATTCTTCTACTGAAAGAATTTTTTCCTCTTTTACATAATTATCAATTAAAAAATCCTTTAATTCTTCTATTCATTCTCTTGAAGCTGAAGAAATAACAAATATTTCTTCTTTTTTAAATTTCTTTTTAAATTCTTTTACAATAAATTTTTTCATTTCTAAATCAAGTAAATCAGCTTTTGAAAAAACAATTATTTCTTCTTTTTCAGCTAAAAGTGGAGAAAAGGTTTCAAGTTCTTTTCTAATGTCAGTATAGTCATCAAAAACTTTATCAAGTCTGTATAAATCAAGCAAATGTAAAATTACTCCAGTTCTCTCAATATGTTTCAAAAATTCTATTCAAAGTCATTTTCATTCACTTGCTCAAGGAATAAGTCCTGGAACATCTTCTAAAACTAAAGATTTTCATTTATGGTCTAAAACTCATAAATTAGGAATCAAAGTTGTAAAAGGATAATCTCCTATTTTTGGTTTAACATTAGTAATATTTCAAATTAAAGTTGATTTTCAAGCAGAAGGAATTCAAATAATTCAAATATCAGCTACAAGTTTTAATTCTAAAAGTAAATCTTTTTCTTCAGCAATATCTCAAAGCTCAGCAAAAGCAGGAGCTTGTCTAGTACTAGAACAAAAGTGAGAATTTCAAAAACCTCACCTTCATCATTTAGCAACTAAAAGCCTCATATTTTTTTTATCTAAATCAGCCAAAATTTCTCATGAATTTACATCTTTCACAATAGTTCAAACAGGAACTTCCAAAATCAAATCTTCTCAAGTAAATCAATGTTTATCTTGAGTTCAACCTCTTTGTCCATCTTGAGCTGTCAAAACTTTTTTGTGCCTATATTCAGATAAAGTATTTATATTTTCATTTGTTTTCAAATAAACATTTGCACCATTACCTCCATTTCCTCCCCGAGGTCCTCATTTTGGAATATATTTTTCTCTTCTCCAAGAAACAAGTCAATCTCAACCTTTTCCTGAAATAACTTTTATTTTAACTTCATCTATAAACATTATTTTTTATTATTATTAAATTTTTTGTATTGTAAGTATTTTTTTTATTTTGTAAACAAAAAAAGTAATAAAAAACATAAAAAGTAAAAAATATAGTAAATAAAATTTTATTTTTTTTAGAAAATAAGTGAAAAAACTAAAAAATTTTTTTATTAAAAATTAATTTAAAATAAAAAGTTTGAATTTTTTATTTTTTTGATTATTATGAAGTAGTTAAAAAATTTTAAATATTAAAATAAAAAATAAATGGTTAATATTATAATAAAAACAGAAGAAAAAAAGGAAACAAAAAAAGAACAAATAATAAGTTTTTTTAAAGATTTACTGATAATATTTCTTATAGTTATATTGATTAGAGCTTTTTTTATTGCTCCTTTTCAAATAAAATGAGATTCTATGAATAATAATTTTTATGATAAAGAATTTATTTTAGTTAGTAGATTTACAACTATTAATTTTCCTTTTATTTGAGAATTTAATCCTTATAAAAGATGAGATGTTGTTGTTTTTGAACCTAGAGATAAAAAAGGAAATTTGATACTTGATAGAGATGAAAATTGAAATATTATAAATTATAAAATCCCAGATAATAATTTATCAAAAGTTAAGAGATTTGTTGCTTGGCCAAAAACAACTTATATAAAAAGAGTTATTGGTTTGCCTTGAGAAACTGTTAGAATAGAATGATGAGATGCTTATATTAAGAGAAAATGAACAAATGGTTTTGTAAAATTATCAGAAGATTTTTTGAATGATGATAATAATTGAAATACAAATATCCATGGTTCAAAAGAAAGAAAAGATTTTGTTATACCAGAATGAAAATATTTTGTAATGTGAGATAATAGAATTAATTCTGGAGATTCTAGAATATGTTTTTCTAGTACTTATGGATGTTCTGGAAATTATGGAGCTTTTGTAGAAAAAAAATATCTTATTTGAAAAGTTTGGTTTGATGTATGATATTTTAATTTTAATTTCAAAGAATTTTCAAAAAATTGATTTATTCACCCAAAAAAATGAATAGAAACAAAGCCTAGATTTTTAGATTTTCCTAAAACTTTTAATTATAATTTATAAAAAAAATGAATAATTTAGAACAAAGAGAACCTCAAACAAAAGAAAAAAAAACAAAAAACGTTTCAATAAAAGAAGTATTTTTATTTTTTAAAGATTTTATTTTAATCTTTTGAATATTTTACCTTTTTATTCAGTTTATAATTTGGCCTTCACAAATAAGTTGAAATTCAATGGATTCAAATTTTTATAATAAAGAATATATTTTAGTAAATAAATTTTCTTATTTAAATTTGCCTTATGTTGGTAAAATACAAGAATATAAAAGATGAGATGTTGTAGTTTTTGATCCTGAAATTACTAAAGAAAAAAGATATTTAATAAAAAGAATTATTGGTTTACCTGGAGAAGAAGTGATTATAAAATTTTGAGAAGTATTTATTTTATGAAAAGATTCTAGAGCTTCTTATAGTTTGAAAGAAGAATATTTAAATGAAGAAAATTTTTGAGGAACTTATGTAAATTGATCAAATGAAGAATTTAGATATAAAGTTCCTGAAAACTCTTATTTTTTGATGTGAGATAATAGGAAAGAATCTACAGATGCAAGAGAATGTTTTCATTCTTGTAAAATAAATAATAATAATTTTATTAAAAAAAGCCAAATAGTATGAAAGGTTTTTATTGATTTAGGTTATTTTAGTTTAAAAGAATTTTCTTTTTTAGAGTTTGATTCAAAAACAGATAGTAAACCAAGATTTTTTAATTTTCCAAAAGATTTTAGTTATGAATAAAAAAAACTGGTATTCTTATTTGACTAAAATAGCATAAAAAAGCTTGACAAAGCTAATAATAGTATAATTAGAGTGAATATATTATTAACTTTAATTATTTAGTAAATAAAACATATTTTTATATTGAGGAATTAAATTTGCTGTGTAAAGCTACTTTATTCCTCTTTTTCTTTTTAGTAAATTTATATTTAAGTTTTTATTTAGTTTTTTACTTGCTATGAATCCAAATTCAATTTAACTTGTTTTTTTTATTTTTTTTGATAAAATAAAAAAAGATATTTTTTAATAAAAAAATTATGTGAGAAAATAATGTAAAAAATAAAGAAAATGATTGATTTTTTTCTTCTTTAAAAAGAAAATTTTTTTGAACAGAAAAAGATATTTGAAAAAAAGAAAAAAATATTCCTGAAACAAATACTGCAAAAGAAATAAAAAATACTAATATAGAATTTGCAAAAAACTCAAAAACTGTAAAAAAAGAATCTGTAAAAAAAATTACTTTTACAAAATTAGATGTTTTAAAATGAGATAATACAAATTTTGAAAAACTTTTTAAAGAAGGAAATTTAGAAAAAATTCTAAGAGAAAAAATAAATTCTTGAGATTTCAAAAAAATAAATTCTTTCACTAATAATTTAGACCTTTTTATATCAAAAACTGAAAATCCTGAATATATTCATAGTTATTTAAAAAGCTTAAAATTGAGAAAAAATGCTTGTCCAGATAATATTTTTATTATAAAACTTAGAGAAAAATATGAAAAATATTTATTTTGAAATTTAGAAAAAAAATTAATTTGATATGAAACAAAAACAGGAGAAAATGCTTTTGAAGCTATGAAAAAAGAATTAGAAAAAAAATATTGTTCTTTTGATTTAATAGAATTTTTAAGTGAACTAAAAAATTCTCAAACAAAAAAATTTTTAAATTTGGAAAATATTGCTATAATAAGTTTGACTATTGCTTGATATAAAAAACAATTAATAGAAAAAAATATTTATAAATTAACTTGATATGCTAGTGAAAATATCAATTTATTAAAAAAAGAAGAACAAGAAAATTTATTAAAAAAATTAAACTGAGAATATATTACTGAAAATTGAAAAAAAATTACAAAAAAAGAAAAATTAGAACAAATTTTAAATGATAAAAAAAATACCAATTTTGCTTTACAAAATTTATCAAGTTCAAAAGAAATAGAAATAATTATTGAAGCTAAAAAGAAAAATACTAGTAATAAAGATTTAAAAGAATATATAATTGATACAAAAAAAATAGAAGAAATAAAAAATAATTTAGAAAAAAAATTAGAAAAAAATTTAAAAAGTATTTTTTCTAAAGAAGAGTTAGAAAAATTATTTTTAAAACAAGACAGTTTAGAAAAAGCAATTTTATTTTTAGAAAAAAAAGAAAATAAAAATTTGGAAGAAAAAAATTTATTAATAGAATTAAAAATAGCTTTAGAATTACTTAAAAAAACTAAAAAAATAGAAAAAAAATATGATTTAGATGAAAAATTAAAAGAAAATGTTATTAATAAAAAAACTAAATTTATATTTGAAAAAGAAAATAATCAAGATGTTGATAATTTTATAGATATTTTAAAAATTTCAAAATTGAAAAATTGAGAAGAAATTGCAATAGAAGTTTGAAATAATTTAGAAAAAAATATAGATTATATTGTGGAAAAAACAAGTTATTGATATGATGTGAAAATGTGAGAAAATAAAGTAGAATGTAATAATTTATTTGAAGTTAAAAATGTTTTAGAAACTTGACAATATTTTTCTAAGCTTTGATTTGGTTTTTTATTAAAAAATATAAATTTTATTTTGAGAATGATGAATAAATATTTGTCAGAAATAAATATTGATTTTGATCCAAAAAATTGAGTTTCTATTAGAGAAAAAAGACAATATTTAAAAGTTTTTCATTTTTTATTAAAGGAAAAGAATGAAGACCAAAGATTTGAAAAAATAACTGATTTATGAAGAAAAGATGAATATTTAAAAGATGAATCTACTTCTAAATATAAAAATTATTTTTATTTACAAGCTGTAGAAAATGGTTGGTATAGTAAAACTCATTGATTTCAAGAATTAAAATTTATAGAAATTTTAAAAAAATATAATACTAATACAAAAGAAAATGAAACTAATATCAAAAAATAAAAAAGCATATTTTGACTATGAAATAGTTGAAAGTTGGGAGGCAGGAATTGAGTTAAAATGATTTGAAGTGAAGTCTATAAAAGAATGAAATGTAAATTTGAAATGAAGTTATGTTTCTCCTATAAATAATGAACTTTTTGTGAAGCAAATGCATATTTCTCACTGGAAAAGTCTTGTAAATAAAGATAGTAATGAAACTAGAATTCCAAGAAAAATAATGCTGAAAAGAAAAACTATAGATTTTTTAATTTGAAAAATAAAAGAAAAATGATATTCTGTTGTTCCTTTGAAAATTTATGATAAAAATAATTTGATAAAACTAGAAGTTTGACTAGTAAAATGAAAGAAAAAATTCGAAAAAAAGCAAATTCTGAAAGAAAGAACTCTTGAAAAAGAAGCTAAAATGAAAATGATGAAGTATATATAAAAATTTAATAATCCCTCCCCCTTTCAGGGGACTCCCTTTGAAAAAGGGAGAAAAAAAAAGAATAAAAATAATTTTTAAATAATAAAAAACATATGAAAATTTTTGTATTTGATACTGAAACAACTGGTTTTATGGATAAAAAAAATATTAATGATTTGAGTAAACAGCCATATATTGTTCAATTTGCTTGAATTTTATGAGAACTTGATGATGAATTTAATTATAAAGAAATAGAAAGAATAAATTTGATGGTAAAACCTCCGATGTCTATTCCTTATAATTCTAGCCAAGTTCATCATATTTATGATATTGATGTAAAAAATGCTGAAAATTTTGAGAAAAATTTGGACAAAATTATGAATTTTATAAATGAACCCGATATGATTGTTTGACATAATGTAGAATATGATGAATCTATGCTTAGACTTGAACTTAGAAGGCTTGAAAAAGAATACTTATATAAACCAAAGCAAATTATTTGTACAATGAATGAATCTATAGAATTTTGCAAATTACCAAAAAAAAATGAAAATTCTGCTTGATTCAAAAGACCAAAACTTTGAGAATTGTATAAAATTTTATTTCAAGAATTTTTTATATGAGCTCACGATGCTATGGTTGATGTTGAAGCCACAAATAAAGCTTTTGTAGAATTAAATAAAAAATGAGTTATAAAATTGAAACCTAGTAATTCAGAAATGCTTTTAAGTTTGTTTTAAAGTTTTCTTTAAAAAAAATTGTTATTTTAAAAAAAAATGTTAAAATACTAAAAATATTTATAAAAAAACAAAAAAATTATGTTAAAAAAATTTAAAAAAATTTTATCTCTAATATTAATTTGAATTACTATTTGAGAACTTTCATTTTTTGCTATTTCTAATGCAAAAATTTGATGTTGAAGTGCTACAGGATTTGCACTTTATAAATGTAGAGTTGATGATATTTGTAAAAAATATAATGATTGACCTAAACAAGAAATAAAAGTCTTCGAAAATAAAGATAAAGAATATGATAATTCTAGTAGTAAAATAAGTGATTCTCATTGAAGACAAGTTTATAAGGCAAAAAGGTATTTGGCACCTGAGCTTTATTATGAAGATGAAAAATTAATGAAAGAGTATAAACTTACTCCATATGCTGAAATGCCTGTTGTTTTGGCAACAAAAACATATAAACAAAATATGAATTGAATTTATAAATGTGCTATTTTATATTCTAGAAGAAAAGCTTTGAATGAAGTTGAAATGTTATTAAAAGAAGAAACAACTGGAGAACTGGCTAAAAAATCACAAAAAAGAATAGAACATAATATAAAAGAAATAAATAAACTTATTTTATATGAACCAAAACAAAGGGAAAAAGATTTGGAATTTTTGTGAAAATGTAATAGAGTTGCTTATGAAAATGTTTCAAGAAGAGATATTTTAAGGGAAGTAACTTATGAAACTTGTAAAATGAGAATGTATATGGAATTTTTGAAAGTAGATTATTATAAAAAAGAAATATGAAATTTGGTTAAGCAAAGACCTTGAGAAGAAAAATGAAGTTTTCAATGAAATGTTTTTTCAGATAAATATAATAAAATGCTTAAAAAAATAAATATTACAGTAAGTCATTCTTATAATGTTTTTCAAAGAGCTTATGAAGAATATACAGCTTATGAAAGTAATTATATGTTACATATTTTTCTTGTTTTTCTTAGAGATAATTTTGTAGTTGTTAGATGAAAAATTCATAATGTTTTAACTCCAATGAATCAAGTTGCTTATAAAATAGCTAATGCAATGATACAACAGTAATTTTAGTTTGTTTTATAGTAATTAAAAAAAACTATTTTAGAATTTATCTAAAATAGTTTTTTTGAAATTTTTTTGGTTGCGGAGATTGGAATTGAACCAATGATCTTCAGGTTATGAGCCTGACGAGATACCACTTCTCTACCCCGCGAGATTTTTTAAATGGTACGGCCACGGAGAATCGAACTCCGGTTGCCTGGATGAAAACCAGGAGTACTAACCACTATACGATGGCCGCAAATACATTTTTGCTTTTTCTAAAGCTCAAGTATTATATTTATTTAAAAAAAAAGTCAAATTTTATTTTGACATTTTTTTTACTAAAAAACAATATAAGAGTATTGCAATTAATATTATTTTTAATAAAATACTTATGATTTTGCAAAATCATTTTATAATTTAAAAATTAAAATATGAAAAAAAATATAATGATTTTTAGTCTATTTATTGTATGATTATCTAGTATAAGCTTTCTCACATATAATAATTTTAATTCTAGTGAAATTATTAATGTAAAAGCAAAACATATTGCAGATTTTACTGATAAAAAGAAAGTATCTTGATTTGCTGAAAATATTTTTGTTTGAAAAATATTAAAAAATAATTCTACCAATAAAATATGAAAAGAAAAATTTTATAGAACTGAATTTGAAGTAGAAGTACTATATAATATAAAATGAAAATTAGATTGAAATATAATTGCTTCTCAAAGTGTATGATATGATAAAAAATGAAAAATGATTGTTATTAAGTGAAATAAACTTATGAAAAAATGAGAGATATATATTTTAGCAACAAAGTGAAACTTACCATATAAAATTATGTCTCACCCAAATTGAACTAATCTATTAACTTGAAATGTAAATTTAGACAAATTTACTATTCAGGGATTAATTAAAGAAAATCAAAAAATTAAAGATTGGAGAAAAGCATATAAAAATGAGATATTTTATGAAGATAATTATAAAATATCAACAGAAAAAAATTCATATAAAAAATTATCAAAAGAAAATAAAGAAAAATTTGAAAATATAGAAAATGGTTTTTTATATTAATTCTATTTTCTAATCTATATATTTACTGGTAATTTTTCAGTAAAAAAAAATAAAAATCTAGATATTTAATTGTATCTAGATTTTTTCTATTTTATTTTCTAAATATTTTGGCTTTGGACTCAATATTTCTACTTCAAAAAATGCTTTTATTCTAGCTCATATTTCTCTAAAATTATTATATTTTTCATTTAAATAAATATTTTTATTTGTTTCTAATCAATATATTTCTAATCACAATTTTTTTCAAATATATAAAGCTCTTTTTAAATGAAAATCTTGAGTAAATAAAACTATTTTTTTGAGTTTAAAAAATTTTTTAGCTTTATAAATAGAATTATAAGTATCAATTCAATCATAATCTGTCCAAATATCTTTTTGCTTTACTCACAATTTTATTAAATATTTTTTCATAGCTTCAGGTTCATTATAATATTTTCTTGTATAACCTGAAACAATTATTTTTTTTATTTTTTTAGCTTTATAAGTTTCATAAGCCACTTGTAACCTATCTTTTAGAATATCACTAGGAATTCAGTTTTTTTTAACACTTGCTCAAAAAACTAATCATACTTCTATTTCTGGAAGATTTTCTATTTTTTGAAAATATCAATTTTTTGAAAAACTAAGTACATAAAAATTGATGATTAATATAGATAATATTAATCATACAATTATTCACAGAAAAAGTTTATATATTTTTTTTAACAATTTTTTTAATAATTATTTCTAATAAACTATATTATATTCTAAAAAGAAATTTTTGCAAAAAAAATTTTTAAATTAATTTTCAGATTTTTATTTAACTTCTATTTTTTTAGTTTCATCTTTTTTTAAAAATCATAATTCAGCTGTTATTTTAGATAATTCTATATCTATAATATTCCATTTTTCATCAAAATATTTTTGCAATTTTTCATTATGATTATTTGTCACTTTATCAAAATCAATTTTTATTCCACTTATAATATTTTTTCTAAGTTCTTCTTGATTTGTATTTATTTCTTCTTGCATCTTTATTATTTTTTGATTTAATTTATTTTCTTTAGAATTTCAAAAAACAAATATAAATCTGACAAAAATCCAATTTATTAAAATATAAATTAAAAAAATTATTAGTAAATAAAAAATTATTGTTCAAGAAATATTAAATCAAAATAAACTAAAGTTATAATTTTTTAAAATTAATTCAGTGTTCAAAATTATAAAAGTTACTATAAAAATAGCTGTTATAATAAATATTATATCAAAAATTCTTTTCATATTTTTATTTTTTTAGTAAATTAACAAAAGCTTCTGAAGGTAAACTAACTTTACCAAATTGTTTCATTTTTTTCTTTCACTTTTTTTGTTTTTCAAGTAATTTTTTCTTTCTTGAAATATCTCATCCATAAAGTTTTGCTGTTACATCTTTTCTCATTGCACTAATATTTTCTCTTCCTACAACATCTACTCAAACAACTGCTTGAATTTTTATTGTAAAAAGTGCTTTTGGAATAGATTCTTTTAAATTAGCACAAATTTTTCAACCTAAAATTCTAGATTGATTTCTGTGGCATATAAAAGCTAAAGCATCTACTTTTTCATCAGCAATTAATATTTCTAATTTTACTAAATCATCTTCACTATATCTAATAAATTCATAATTTAAACTAGCATAACCTGAACTTAAAGATTTTATTTCATCATAAAAATCTCAAATTAACTCATTCATAGGAAGTTCATAAGTAAGCATTACTCTACCTGAATCAATAAATTGCTGATTAATAAAAATTCATCTTCTTTCTTGTGATAATTTCATAAGATTTCAAATATATTCTTGTGGAGTAATTATTTCAACTTTTGCAATTGGTTCTTCTATTGCCAAATATCTGTTTTGTTCTGGTAAATCTTCTGGATTTGAAACTAAAATTCTAGTACATTTTTGACCTTTTACATCATTTATTAATTCAGCTTTATATCTAGAATATTCACTTAATTTATCTCAAAGTAAAACAACTCTATAAGTAACTTGAGGAGAAGTCATTATTACATCCATATTAAATTCTCTAAGAAGTCTTTCTTTTACAATATCTAAATGCAATAATCATAAAAATCAACATCTATATCAATGTCATAGAGCTGGAGAAACAGAAGATTCAACATAAAGAGCAGAATCATTTAAAACCAATTTTTCAATAGCATCTTTAAGTAATGGATATTCTGAAGAATCCATAGCAAAAATACCAGCATAAATAAATGGAGTAACTTCTCAAAAACCTTCAATAGCTTTAGCATCCTCAGGTCTATCTTTTGGTCAATTAACATTTTCTGGTTTCCATAAAGTATCTCAAACTTTTGCATCTTGTATCGTCTTTAAACCAGTTACAACATATCAAATTGAACCTAATCAAATTTTATCATCTGAAACATAACTTGGTGAAAAATGTCCAACATCAAGTGCCTCAATTTTTTTATCAGTATTTAAAAAGTGACAAGTATCACCTTTTTTAATTTCTCCACTAAATACTTTTACATAAGAAACAACTCATCTGTAAGCATCATATTGAGAATCAAAAACTAGTGCTTTTAATTCATCATTTTCAACTAATCCCTCCCCCTTCGGGTACTCCCTTTGAGAAAGGGAGAAATCTTCTTTTTTTTCTTCCTTTTTCAAAGGAAGTCCCGAAGTATGAGGGGATGGATTAGAATTAGTGTACACTTTTGGACTACTAATTCTTTCAATAACTGCTTGTAAAACTGCTTCTACATTTTCTCATGTTTTGGCTGAAATTCATATAATTTCAGATTTTTCACAACCTAAAAGATTAACTATTTCTTCAGAAACTTTATCAAAATCTGCAGCTGGCAGATCAATTTTATTAATTACAGGAATAATATCTAAATCATTTTCAATTGCCATATAAACATTTGAAAGAGTTTGTGCTTCTATTCATTGAGCAGCATCAACTATTAATAAAACTCATTCTACAGAAGCCAAACTTCTAGAAACTTCATATTGGAAATCAACATGCCCTGGAGTATCAATAATATTTAATTGGTACCCCTTCCAGTTCATTCTAACAGGTTGCAATTTTATTGTAATTCATCTTTCTTGTTCAAGTTCCATTGTATCAAGCATTTGTCCATGTTTCATATCTCTTTTTTCAATTGTTCCTGTTATTTCAAGTAATCTATCAGCTAGAGTAGATTTTCCATGGTCAATATGGGCAATAATACAAAAATTTCTAATTTTTTCTAAGTTCATTATTTTTTTTAATTTTAACAAAATATTTTTTACTAATCAATTATAAAAGGAAATAACAAATAAACAAATTTTTTTTTAAAATTTATTATTAATATGGCTTATATTTTTCTTCTAGTGTTCTCAAATATCAATTTTTATTACACATTTTTTTTAGTTAATTAATTATTTATTTTTTTTCAATAATAAAATATTTCTTCTCAAGCTTTAGTTTTTGCATATTTCGGCAAAACTATAATAAAATTTTCTAAAGCATAAATCTTTTTACCTCAATCAAGTCATATTAAATAGCCTTTTTTAATATAACTAAAATTTTCAATAGAACTATTAAAAGTAAAATTTCAATTTAATGTAGTCTGAACTTTATACATTTCTATAAAATCAATTTCATAATTATTTTCTATATTTGATTTTATAATATCATTATATTTTAATAGTTTTATAACAGAATTATATCAAATATTAAAAGCATTTTTTGATTTATGTTGTCAGCATTCTAATGTGAAAGCTATTTTTCATAATTTATGCATATATGCATTAGTATCTCAAGAAAGAAGTATTCATCAATTTTTTTCCTATCAAACAATAACTTTATTTATTCATATATTTTTAGATATTTCAAGCTCATTTTTAAAATTTTCAGCAAATATAAAAGCAATAGATTCAGAACTAGTAGAATGAATATCAAGCAAAATATCTGAAATATCTAATATTTTTGATAATTCTTGACTTCTTTTTATTTCTAGTGAATTTTTATCATAAATAATATCTTTTTTAAATATTCTGTTCATATTATAATCAATTTGTCTAACTCATTTTTTAATTGCTTCTAAATTTCAATATGCAAAAATTAATTTTCATTTTAATAATTTTATTTTTTCATTTTGAATATTTTTAACTAATTCATCTATAACTTTTATTCCAGCTATTTCATCTCAATGTATTCATCAAAAAATAGTAATAACTGGTCAGTTAATTTTTGTATCAAAAACAAATGTTCCTAAGTAATTATTAAATTTTTTATAATTCATTTTTCTAAAATTATTTTTCTAAAAATTTTTTTAATTTTGTATTGATATAATATTTATTTTAAAAAAAAAATCAATTTTTTCCTTACTATAATTTTTCCTATTAACCCTAATTTTTTAAAAAATTTCTTTTGACAAAACATAAAAAAAATATAATATATATTAACTAAAAAAAAATTAAATAAAAAAAATATGTTAAATAATATTTCAATAATTAGGAGAAGAAGACTTGTGAGAAATTCTCATTAGGTCTTTGTTTTGATGTTTGAAAAAATATTTAGATAAAAACTTGCTGAGAATTTCTCGGGCAAGTTTTTTTTTATTATTAAGATACAACTATGGAAAATACATATGAATATAAAAAAGTAGCTTCTCATGAAGCTAAAAAGTGAGAATTTAAAAAATGTTTATTATTGTATTCTGGAGGTTTAGATACTTCTATGATGTTAAAATGGATTCAGGAAGAATATAATTGTGAAGTTATAGCACTAACTATAGATATTGGGCAAACTGCTGATGATTTAGAAGCTATTAAACAAAAAGGTTTAAATCTGTGAGCAAAAGATGTTATAGTTTATGATGCTAAGCAAGAATTTGCTACAAAATATTTAAGTCAAGCTATTAAAGCAAATGCTGATTATCAAGGTGGTTATGCTCTTAGTACTCCTCTTTGAAGAATAATTATTTCAGAAGTTGCAGTTAAAATAGCTGAAAAATATGATTGCCAAGTTATTGCTCATGGTTGTACAGGAAAGTGAAATGATCAAGTAAGATTTGAAGGTTATATAACAACTCTTAATCCAAAAATAAAAACAATTGCTCCAGTTAGAGAATGGTCAATGTGAAGAGATGAACAAATAGAATATGCTGAAAAACACTGAATTCCTGTAAAACAAAAAAAAGATAAACCATATTCTTATGATGAAAATATGTGGGGAAATACTTGAGAAGGTGGAGAAATAGAAAATCCAGAATTTACTCCAAATTTTGAAAATATACTGCAGTGGTGTAAAACTCCAGAAAATGCTCCTGATGAATCGGAAGAAATTATACTTACTTTTGAAAAATGAATTCCTACAAAAATTAATTCACAAGAAAAAAGTTTAGACAAAATAATTGCTGATTGTAATAGAATTTGAGCTAAACATTGAGTCTGAGTTTTTCCTTTAATTGAAGATAGATTTGTTGGTCTAAAAGTAAGATGAGTTTATGAAAATCCAGGTGCTAGTATTTTGATTAAAGCTCATAAAAATCTAGAACAATTAGTTTCTACAAGAGAAGAAAATGAACTAAAATGATTTATAGATACAAAATGGGCTTACCTAACTTATGCTGCTAAATGGTTTGATCCAGTAATGAAAAATATTAACTCATTTATAGATTCTCAAAATGAAAAAGTTTCTTGAGAAGTGAGTGTAAAATTATATAAATGAAATATTACAGTAATAAATCTAAATTCAAAATATTCTTTATTTGATGAAAATTTAGCTACTTTTAATAAATCAGCTGATTTTAATCAAAATTCAAGTGCAGGTTTTATAGAAATTTATAATTTAGCACAAAAAACAGCTTATAATATAAACAAATAATTATGACAAAAAAACAATTATGGTCAACTGGTTCTCAAATAAATTCTTTAGTTGAGGCCTATACAGTTTGAGAAGATTATATTCTTGATATAGAATTATTGCCTTATGATATAAAAGCAAGTCTTGCTCATGCAAAAATGCTAAAAAAAATCTGAGTTTTAAATTCTGAAGAATTAAAAAAATTAGAAAAATGATTAGCTGAAATTTTAGATTTATGGGAAAATAAAAAATTTTTTATTAATAAATCACAAGAAGATTGTCACACAGCAATTGAACAATATTTAACTGAAAATTACTGAGAAGTTGGTAAAAAAATTCATACAGGAAGATCAAGAAATGACCAAGTTTTGGTTATGACAAGACTTTTTGAAAAAGAAAAAATTTCTGAGATAAAAATTTTAATAAAAAATTTAGAATTAGCTTGGGAGGAAAAAACAATTTCTTTTTCAAAAATTCCTATGCCAGGTTTTACACATATGCAAAAGGCAATGCCAACAACAGTTTGAACTTGGCTTGGTTCATATTTAGATTGATTTTCTGATTTATTTCCATTTCTTGAAGCTACAAAAAATTTAATTGACCAAAATCCACTTGGGTCTGCTTCTGGTTATTGAATAGCTAATTTTGAAAATGATAGAGAATTTACTACTTCTGAATTAAATTTTTGAAAAATTCAAAAAAATCCAATGTATTGTTGATATTCAAGAGGATATTTTGAAAAAATAATTTTAGAAAATCTTTGAAATTATATGCTTTTATTTTGAAAATTTTCAACAGATATGATGCTTTTTACAATGAGTGAATTCAAATATTTTTCTCTTCCAGCAGAATTTACAACAGGTTCATCAATAATGCCACAAAAAAGAAATTATGATTTATTTGAAATTATTAGATGAAATACTAAAAAATATTTTTCATATAGTGATGAAATTAGAAATATAATTTTATCTTTATGAAGTGGTTACCATAGAGATTTACAACTTACAAAAAAACCTTTTATTGAAGCAATTCACTTATTCAAAGATACAACAATTTTATTAACTGAAATTATTAAACATCTAAAAATAAATAAAGAAAATCTAGAGAAAGCAATGACTCCAGATTTATATGTAACTGAAAAAGTTTATGATAAAGTAAATG
>JAMONT010000075.1 GCA_027066455.1 Candidatus Altimarinota bacterium | reverse complement strand
TTTAGACTTTACAATTAATTACTAAAAATCAGTAAATAAAAATAATAATTAAAAATAAAATAATTAAAAATAAATATTTTGTTTTAACAATATGATGTATAATTTGGTTTAAAAAATAAAAAAAATTTCTAAAAAATAAAATATTTTTTTCCACAAAAAATTTACTCAAAAGTTTTTTCTTTTCAGCTTTTCAAAGAATATAATTTTGATTATTTCTAAAATTAGTGTTTTCTAATAATTCTTCCATAGTTATTTTTTTGAATAATATAAATACTTATTATCAATAAAAATATTATAATTTTTATATGAACCTTTTTTCATTTCATTATTATTTATTTTTAAAAAATATATAATAATAAATAACAATGAAAGAAGCAATAAAATAAAAAAATATAAATTATTAAATTTTAACAATAAAAATAGAAAAAATAGAAAGATACAAAAGCTTATTCAATAAATAAGAAGATGTATTAGTTTATATTCTAAAATATCAACTTTTATATATGATAATTTTATTTTTCAAATATCATATTCTAAAAATTTTGTAGCTTTATAATAATTTAAATTACTTATAGTTTTTATTAAATTTGGTAAAACTTTTCTTTTCATTTTTTCAGAAAGAACATAATTTTGATTATTTCTAAAATTTTTATTTTCTAAAATTTCTTTTGTATTCATAATTATTTATAATTTTTATTAAAAATAATATAATCATTTCTATTAATTTTTTTTCTTATTTTTTTTCTAAAGATATATCTTTTTGCAAAAAATCTTTTTTTGATTAAATAATATTTGTAAAATAAAATAAGTTTTTTTGTATTTTTATAGATTCAGTAAAATATACTTGGAATAAAAGTAATTATAATTGAAGCTATAAATAAATAAAAATTATTAAATAAAATTAATATAATAAATCATATAAGAATTGGCCATCAATAATATTTTATAATTTTTTTCTCACTTTTTTCTATAAAATTCTTTTTTTTATATTTATTAAAAATTTTAGATTTTAAATAGTTTCATAAAACATAATTCTGATTATTTAAAAAATTATTATTTTTTAGTAATAATTTATGTTTTTCAATAAGATTTTTTGTATTCATAGTTATTTTTTTAATCAGCATAATATACAAGAAAACTAAAAATAAAAGTAAAAATTAGTAAAAGCAAGTTGTAATTTTTAAAACTTTATCAAAATTCATCTTTTATTATAAATTTTAAAAAAATCCTGAATTTTTATTGTTCCATTTTCTGTACTTTCAAATTTTTTTGTTCAAACAGATTTATAATAAATTGTATTATATTTCACTTTTTCAATAATTATTAAATGATTTTCATCTAATTTAATTGAAGCAATAAAAATATTTTTTT
Source organism: Candidatus Altimarinota bacterium (assembly GCA_027066455.1). Lineage (GTDB taxonomy): Bacteria > Patescibacteriota > Gracilibacteria > BD1-5 > UBA6164 > JAMONT01. The sequence goes on along the minus strand of JAMONT010000075.1, from coordinate 25,998 downwards.
CCCAATTAAAAAATATTTTTTCTAGCTTTGTATTATGAAAAAATTTTGTATCAAAAATTTTTATTTTTTTTAGTTCCTTTCTCCCTTGGGGGGAAAGATTAGGATAGGGGGCTTTATTATAAAATTCAAATAATTCTAACAATCATTCATATTTCCAACCTAATTTTTCATCAAAAGCTTTTATTTCAAGAGCTTTTTTAAAAATTTCTTTTTCAGAAATTTCACTTCAAAAATTTTTTAAAATAATAAAAATATTTATAAGTCAGCATAAATTATTTTCAAAATTAGAATATTTTTTTGTGTCTAATTTTTCAAAAAATTGTTTTTGTGTTGTGAAAAAAATCATAGTTTTTTTTAATTAATAAAGGTTTGTACACTCAAATTTCAGATATTATATTTTTTTAATAGATCTTCTTTTTGCTTAGTTAATTTTTCTATTGTGAAAAAATATAATTTTTTTTCTTGAGTTACAATTTCTTTTATTTTTTCAGAATTTTCTATTAATTTTTCACAAGCTTGTTTTGTTATTTTATTTTCACTTAATTTACATTCTATAATAATATTTTTCTTTTCAAATTCATTATGTAAAACAATATCTATTTCAAATTCTTGCCTATTCCAATAAGAACCAATTTTAGTAAAAATAAATTCTTTTTTTTCTCAAATTTTATTATTTTCTATAAAAATTTCTTTACAAAATTTTTCAAAACTATGACCTAAAAAAGTACTAAAATCATTTTCTACATACTGTTTTAATAAATCAATATTTCCAAGTTCTATTAAATCTTTTCTTTTGTAAATATATCTAAACCAAAACTTTAAAAATAAATCATTTATTTCATATCTAGATAATTTTGATTTTTCTTTCATAGTAAAAATAGGTGTTTGTCTTGAAATAAGTTCATAATATTTTTCTAAATCTTGCAAATATCTTCACAAGGTTTCTGTCTTTATTCCTGTATAACTTGCTATTTCATTTTTTTTGGTTTTTCAGAGAGAAATAGCTGTTAAAATAGAAAAATAATTTTTATGATTTCAGCTAAATTCTTCAATTATAATATTTTTTCATTCATTTAGAAATATAGAATTTTCCATAAAAATATTTTCTAAAACAGACATTTTTATTTTCTTTTCTCTAATTAAAGTTTCATAATATTTTGGGACTCAATAAAGTACTGAAAAATATGATACTAAATTTTTATGAGAAAAAACTTTTAAATCTTTTAGAATTTCTCTTTGAGTTTGCAAAGAAAATTTTTCTAATTTCAAAAATCAAGTTTTTCTTCAATACAAAGGTTCTGCATAATCTTCAAAAATCTTTTTTATAAGTGTAAACATTGAACCTAAAAAGAAAAACTTTATATTAATTTTATCTTTATAATTATCCCAATAGTTTTGTAAATCTCAAAAAAAAGTTTTATCAACTTCAAAAAAGTTTTGAAATTCATCAAAAACTACAATCAAATCTTTTTGTCTAAAAATAAATTCTAAAAAATCTCTAAAATTTCTAAATTCTCAAGGTAAAAAAAATCATTTTTTTTCTAGCTCAAATTGTAAATCACCTAAAATTTCTTTTTTAGTTTTTTTTCAAATATAAAAATACAAAAAAACTTTATTTTCTAAAGCTTTTTTAACTAAAGTGGTTTTTCAAATTCTCCTTCTTCAATAAATATAAATAAATTCTGAATAATTTGAATTTATTTTTTCTTTTATATAAGCTAATTCTTTTTCTCTATTATAGAATTTCATAAAAATAATAGTTTAAATAATAATGGTTTAAATTTAAACTATTATATATTATTAACAAAAAAAAGCAAACTTTTGTTTACTTTTAGGATTTTTTTTGAAGTTTTTTTATTTATTATAAACTTTATTTAATTTTTCCATAGCACTTTCAGCACCAAATTCTTCAACAGCTTCTTTTAACTTATTAAATCTTTCAGTTTTAATTTCTTTTTCTGATTTTTTCTTCTCACTTTTCATTGTAGGGAAAAGTACAACATCTCTCAGATTTTCTTGATTAGTTAAAAGTGAAACTATTCTATCAATTCACATTCCCCAACCTGATTGGCAAGGCATTGCATATTCCATTGCTAAAACAAAATCATCATCTCAAGTTGTTGCTTCTTCATCTCACATTTCAATTGCTCAACTTTGTTCATCAAATTTTTCTTGTTGAACTTTTGGGTCAACTAATTCTGAATATGCTTTTAATACTTCCCAACCATTTAATAAAAGTTGAAATTGTTCTACTATATTTTCATCCTTATCTGAAGCTCTTGCTAAAGGTTGCATTGTTTTTGGATAATTATAAACAAATGCTGGTCAAATTATACTAGGTCTTAAAACTTTTTTGTATAAATAATCTATCATAGTTGCTGTTGCTTGATTTTCCATTCCTTCCCATTTATGACCTGAAGCAATAATATCAGCTCTAAGATTTTTTTCATCTCAAGCTCAATATTTAGTTACGTCAATTCCTGATTTTTCCTTTACTCAAGCTATATAATCTATTCTTTCAAAAGGAGTTTTAAGATTAACAATTTTTTCTATTCCCTGTTTATCTTTTATTTTTAAATTTCTATCAAGTCACATTTCATCAAAAATAAAATCAAACATATCTTCTGTAAATTTCATATTATCCTCAAAATTCCAATATGCCACGTAATGTTCACAAGCTGTAAATTCTTGCATATGAGAAGGATCACTTCCTTCATTTCTATAATTTTTTCCTATTTCAAAAACTCTTTCAAACCTTCCAACTGTAGCTTTTTTAAGTGCAGTTTCTGGAGCAATTCTCAAGAAAAAATCTTCTCCAAAATCATTATGATGAGTTGAGAATGGTTGAGCTGCTGCCCCTGAAGCAGAATTTCATAAAACTGGAGTTTCTATTTCTATAAAATCATTTTTTTCATAAAATTTTCTAAGAGTTTTTATAAAATTAGACCTAAATAAAAATCTGTCATAACTTTCCTGATTAGTTATTAAATCCAAATATCTTTGTCTATAAATTGTTTCTCTATCAGTTACTCAATGAAATTTTTCTGGAAGTGGTCTAACTGCTTTTGATAAAATTTGAAATTCTTTTACAAAAATAGTTAATTCTCAATGTTTAGTTAAAAATAAATCTCAAATAACTCAAATATAATCTCAAACTTGACAAAATTTTTCAGCTATTTTATAAGCAGATTTTGTTTCTCAAGCTATTTCTATTTCTGATATTTTTTCTTTTCAAGTATTAAAAACAACTTTATCTCTCATAAAACAAATTTGAATATCTGAACTTTGGTCCCTTAATTTACCAAAAGTTAGTTTTCACATTCATCTACTAGAAATAATTCTTCAAGCAGTTTTGAAATTCTCATTTGCTCAATTTTGCATTAATTCATTTACATCTTTCAAATTTTTTTCACTATTCAGGATAATATTTTTTATATCTTGTTTTCCTTCAAATTTATTTGCATAACAAATAATTCAAGCTGTTTTCATATCAGCTATTTTTTTTTGTCTATCTAAAGACTCTTTAGAATATTCCATTTATTTTTTTATTAATTTTATAAAATAATAGCTTTAATATTAAGACAAAAACAAAAAAAATCAAGATTTTCTTGATTTTTTTTGTTTTTAATTTTTTTTTGGTGCTCTCAGTAAGATTCGAACTCACGGCTAACCTAGGTTCGCGGCCTAGTGCTCTTCCAACTGAGCTATGAGAGCAAAAATTATATATTTTTCCTCCCTAATTTTAGGGAGGTTTTTTGTAATTTTACTTATTTATTTCTCTTTCAATAATTTTTATTGGATTCATAAATCAATCTAAATTTAATCAAGCTTTTCTTAATTCTTTGAATTTTTCTAAAAGTCTAAAAATTTCTAAACTCAATTTATCACTTTCTTCCAAAATATTACTTCAAAAATTTTTATTAAAAACAATAGCATTTTTAGTTTGATGATTTCAAGCACTATTTTTTAAAGGAATAATTATAGAATGAATTCCAAAATAATATAATTCCCAAAGAGTAGTTGCTCAAGCTCTAGTTATAGCTATATCAGACTTTGTATAAATTTCTCACATTTTTTCTTGAGAAACAAAATCATAAACTTTTACATTAGAATGTTTTTTAAATTGAGGTCACAAATGAATATTTTTACTTCAAAGAATTATTGTAAAATTAATATTTATTAAATTATTCAAAATTTTTAATAAATTTTCAAAAATTGTTGTAGAACCTTGACTTCAAGCAATTACAACAACTTCTAACTTTTCATTTTGTTTAAAATTTCAACTCCAAAAATTGTCTTTCATAACAACTGTATTATCTTTTTCAGACTGAGATTTCAAATCTCTAACTGAATATAAAAGTTTTGGATTAAGAATTTGTCCTGAAATAAAATGTTTTTTATTATCTATTTTTTTATTTGGAAAACTATAAAAAATTTTTGTTGCCAATTTTGAAACAATTTTATTTGCAAGTCCAGTTTCAGTATCTGACTCGTGTACAAATATTTTTTTTCATAAAACTTTTGCAGCTAAACAAGTAGGAATACTAACATATCATCATTTTGAAAAAACTATATCTATTTTTTTTGAAACTAAATAATACAAAGCAAAGAAAAAACCAGAAATATTTTTCAAAGGTTCAAAAAAATTTTTTATATCAAAATATCTTCTCAATTTTCAAGAAGGAATATAAACAAAATTTATATTATTATCATAAGCAATTTCCTCTTCTAAATCTCATTGGTTTCAAAACCAATAAAAGTTATACTTAGAAGAATTTTTCAAATATTCTTGCAAAGCTTCCAAAGGAAAAACGTGTCCACCAGTTCAACCTCAAGAAAGTACAATATTTTTTTTATCTGATTTATTCATATTTTTTTTAATTTTTTAAATATAATTATTTTTCTTAAAACTAAATCTATTATAATCTTTTTTTTTTATTTTCAAGAATTTTTTTTATTTAATTTTTTTCTTACATCATTATTATGGAATTTTAGCATATTATCATTTATTATAATTCAATAAGGTTTTCACAATTTTTCATAATTTTTTATAGTTTTTGGCAAAAAAATTTTTTTAAATATTTTATCAAGAAAAATAAATAATCAATCAAAAAAACTTTTTTTTGTATTTTTTTTATATTTAATAAACTTTTTATTTTCTTCAAAAAAATTTTTATATTCAGAAAAATCTGCCCAAGAAAAATTTGTTTCTAAAAAATTTTCATAACTATTATCATAATCTAAAATTGGCTTAAAATAAACTATCCAAAAATATAAATAAATATCTTTTTCTAAAGCAAATTTTCAAAAATTCATTCAATTAGTTGTAGCAAAAAAAGATAAACAAAATCTTCAAGCATGTTTTTTTGCAGTTTTTCTAACTCATAAAATTTGAAAAATAATGGTTACAAAAATTCTAACAAACCACATTTTTTCAGGAGAAGTTACAATAAATAAATCTATATCAGAAGTTTTTTTACTACAATTCATAGAAATACTATTTCCAATTCAAATCATTTTTATTCACGAAATCCATTTTATAAATCTCAAATATTTTATTGTTTTTTTATAAAATTCTTTTTCAAAATCTTGAGAAAAATCTTTTATTCATAATTTTTCCTTGAATTTTTTATGTTCTTCTAAATCAAATTTTTGGAGCATTTTTTTTTATTTTTTTATTATTTGATATTTTTTTTTACTATATTTAAATTTATTATATTTAAAAAATTAAAAAATCCAAAAAAAAAATTTTTAACATTAAAATTTTTTTTTATTTGACTTTAAAAAAGTATTGTATAAAATCCTGAAGCATTTTAAAAAGTAGAAAATATTTTTTAAAATTTATATCACAAATAGTAGAATAATTATTTGTGAAAGTTTTTAATTATATAAAATTAATAAATATGAGTGAAAAAACTCCTTTAGACAAAATCAGAAATATTGGTATTATTGCCCATATTGATGCTGGTAAAACAACATTTACAGAAAGAGTTTTATTTTATACAGGTAAAATTCATAAAATTGGTGAAACCCATGATTGAGAATGAACAATGGATTGGATGGAACAAGAGCAAGAAAGAGGTATTACAATCACTTCAGCTGCTACGACTTGTTTCTGGAAATCTCATCAAATAAATATTATTGATACTCCAGGTCATGTGGATTTTACTATTGAAGTAGAAAGAAGTTTAAGAGTTTTAGATGGTTGAGTTGCTGTATTTGATGCTTCTCAATGAGTAGAACCTCAATCTGAAACAGTTTGGAAACAAGCTGATAAGTACAATGTTCCTAGAATTGCATTTGTTAATAAAATGGATAAAATGGGTTGAGATTTTGATATGACAATTGAGTCTATCAAAAAAAGACTTGCTTGAAACAAAGTTGTTGCTATTCAATATCCAATTTGAGCTGCTGAAACTTTTGAAGGTATTGTTGATATTGTTGAAATGAAAGCTTATCATTTTGAATGAGATGATGGTGAAAATATAACTGAAATTGATATTCCAGCTGATATAAAAGATAAATGTGAAGCTTATAGATTAGAATTAATGGAAAAAGTTGCTGAAATGGATGATGTTTTGATGGATAAATATTTTGAAAACTGAGAATTATCTGTAGAAGAAATTAAAAAAGGTCTTAGAATTGCTATTTGTAATAATGAATTATATGCTGTAACTTGTGGTTCAGCTCTTCAAAATATTTGAGTACAAATGGTTATTGATGCTGCTGTAGATTATCTTCCATCACCAATTGATGTAAATGAAGGTAAAATTGATGCAAAAGATATAGATAGTTGAGAAATTACTAAACAAATTTCTGTTGCTGATGATTCTACTTTAGCAGCAATTGCTTTCAAAGTTGCTACAGATCCTTTTGTTTGAAAATTAATTTTTACAAGAGTTTATACTGGTACTTTAAAATCATGAAGTTATATTTATAATTCTACAACTGGTTCAAAAGAAAGAGTAGGTAGATTATTACAAATGCATGCTAATGATAGAGTAGAAATTTCTGAAATTACTGCTTGAAATATTGGTGCTGTAGTTGGTCTTAAAGGTACAAAAACAGGTGATACTTTATGTGATATAAATGATAAATTTTTAGTTGAATCAATTGAATTTCCTGAACCAGTTATTTCTATTTCAGTTGAACCAAAATCAAAAGCTGATCAAGAAAAAATGGGTACAGCTCTTTCAAAATTAGCTGAAGAAGATCCTTCTTTTAGAGTAAAAACTGATGAAGAAACTGGTCAAACAATTATTTCAGGTATGGGTGAATTACATCTTGATATTATTGTTGATAGAATGAGAAGAGAATTTTCTGTAGAATGTAATGTTGGTAAACCACAAGTTTCTTATAGAGAAACAGTTAAAAATGTTGCAAAAGATATTGAACATAAATATTCTAAACAAACTTGAGGTAGAGGTCAATATGGTCATGTTGTTATAACTTTTGAACCATATAAAGAATTAGATGAAGATGATATAAAAGCAGAACTTAAAGAAAAACCAACAAATAAATTTGTTGATAAAATTAATGGTTGAGTTATTCCAAAAGAATATATTCCAGGTGTTAGAAAATGATTAGAAGAAGCTTATTTAAGAGGTTTTGTTGCTGGTTACCAAATGGTTGATATAAAAGCTACTTTAACTTTTGGTTCTTTCCATGATGTTGATTCAAGTGAATTATCATTTAAATTAGCAGCTTCAAAAGCTTTCCAAGAAGCTTGTAGAAAAGCACAAGCATGTTTACTTGAACCAATAATGAAAGTTGAAGTAAATACTCCAGAAGAGTATATGGGTGATATAATTGGACAAATTAATTCAAAAAGAGGTAGAATAGAAGAAATGAGTGATAGAGGTCAAGCTAAAATTGTTTCAGCTTTTGTTCCATTATCAGAAATGTTTGGTTATATGACTGAATTAAGATCTGCTTCTCAAGGTAGAGCAACTTATGCTATGGAATTTGATCATTATGAAGAAGTTCCTGCAAATGTAGCTACTAAAATTAGAGAAGATAGAGGTTTCAAATTACCAGATGAAGATTAATATTTTTTTTAAAATATTATATGTTTAATAAGTAAAGAAATTTATTTAACAAAAAAACACTTATTGATAGTAAGTGTTTTTTTGTTTTTATAGTCCAAGTATCCATTTTTAGAATATTTAACTTTACAAAAACACTTTTTTTAATAAACTAAACTAAATTTAATACTTAAAAAAATAAAAAAATGATAACTACTAGATTTGCTCCAAGTCCTACTTGATATTTACATATTTGAAGTCTTAGAACTGTTTTGTATAATTATTTGGTTGCAAAAAAAGAGTCAGGAAAATTTATGCTTAGAATAGAAGATACAGATAGAAGTAGATTTGTTGAATGAAGTGTAGAAAACTTAATTGAAATTTTGAAAAAAGTTGGTTTAAATCCTGATGAATGACCAAATAATCCTTGAAAATTTTGACCTTATTTTCAGTCTGAAAGATTAGATATTTATAAAAAATATATAGAAGAACTTTTAAAAAAAGATAAAGCTTATTATTGCTTTTGTAGTCATGAAAGATTAGAAAAACTTAGAGAAGAACAAACAGAACTTTGAATTCCTACAAAATATGATGGAAATTGTAGATTTTTAAGTTCTGAGGAAATAGAAGAAAATTTGAAGAATAAAATTGATTATACTGTTAGATTAAAAGTTCCAAAAAATAAGGAAGTTATTTTTGAAGATTTGGTGAAATGAAAAATAAAAGTTATGACAAAAGATATTGATGACCAAGTTTTATTGAAAACTGACTGATTCCCTACTTATCATTTAGCTGCTGTTGTTGATGACCATTTAATGGAAATTACTCATATAATTAGATGAGATGAATGGACTCCTTCTACTCCAAAACATGTTTTACTTTATGAAGCTTTTGGCTGGACTCCTCCAATTTTTGCCCATATTCCTTTACTTTTAGGAACTGATAGAAAAAAATTATCAAAAAGAACTTGAGATGTTTCAGTTGAAAGTTATTTAGAAAAAGGTTATTTGGTTGAAGCACTTTTGAATTATATTGCTCTTTTAGGTTGGAATCCAAAAACTACTGAAGAATTTTTTAGCCTTGAAGAATTAATAGAAAAATTTGAACTAAAACAAGTTCACAAATCTGGAGCTATTTTTGATATAGAAAAATTGAATTTTTTTAATTCTCATTATTTAAAAAAATCTGATACAGAAGAATTATATAAAAAATTTAGCGATTATTTAAAAAAATATGATTTAGAGTTTTTTAATAAAATAGAAAAATTTGGTGAAATTTATAATAAAAAAATATTTCACGAAATGAAAACTAAAATAAAAAAATTTGATGAATATAAAGAAAATACCAATTTTTTATATGAAGAAGAAAGTGAGTTAAAAATTGATTTACTTGTGAATCCAAAAATGAAAATTCCAGATTTAGAAATAGCTAAAAAAGGTTTAGAAATTAGTTTAGAAATACTAAAAAATAGAGAAAATAAAGATTTTGAAAGTATTTGAGAAATGAAAGATGTTTTTATAGAAGAAATAAAAAAAACAGAGATGAAAAATGGACAAATTCTTTGGCCAACAAGAGTTGCTTTATCTTCTAAACAATTTTCTATTTGAGCTTTAGAGTTAATTTTTATACTATGACTAAAAAAGTCAATAGAAAAAATAGAAAAATATTTGAAAAATATATAATAGTGTGGTAGAATGAAAGCAAATATGGAAAATTATACTTAATTAACTAACAAAATTTATGAACTATTTAGCATTAAAAAATATGATTGATACAATAACTAAAACTTATAAATGCCCTGAATGTACTGGAATAATTAATGATTCCCATATAGAAATTATGTGAACAGCTGGAAATACAATAAATGTTGATATTTATTGTCCAAAATGTGAAAAACATAGCATTATGAAAGCAGAAGTTACATATGTTTGAGATAATGTGCTTAATAAAAATATGATTGAAAAAATTAAAAAGAATTTTGCAATAAAAAAAGAAGAAAATTCTCTGAAAGATAAAGATATTATTGATTTGAATAATAAATTAAAAAATGATAATATGAATATAAGTGATTTATTTTAATTCCCCACTTGAATTCTCCCCTTTTGTAAAAAAAGGGGAGAGGAACATAATCAAGTATAATAATTTGTAGCCCCTTTCCTTTTGACCAAAAGGAAAGGATTCAGGATAGGAATAAAAAAACAAAAATAAAAATTTTAAAAATTAATTATAAAAATTATGTCAGATAAAATATTTGACCCAAGTGAACTTAATCTGGATTTTTGAGATATCTGAAATCCTAAAAAAAATAGTTCTATAAATAATTCTAAATCATCTCAAATAAAAAAAGATGATAGTTTTTCTAATGAAAAAAATATTGAAAAAAAAGAAGAAATACCTATCAATTCCTTTCCAGTTAAGGAAGAAAAGAAAATTGAAGAAATAAAAAAAACAGAAAAAAAAGAAAAAAGTTTAGATAATAAAGAAACTTTTTTAAATAAGGTTGAAGTAGAAAAACCTGAAGTTAAAAGAGAAATATCTGATGAACTTATGAAAACAACTTTGACTGATAAAAGTCTTTTGCCAGAAGAAATTAAAAAGAAAATGCTTGAAGAAGAAAAAGCTGAAAAAATAATTGAAAAAGAAAAACAATTGAGAGCATCAGAAAAAAATAAAATTATTTTTGATATAAATATTACAAAAGTAGGTGATTTATTAAAAATTTTGGCTGAAAAAGAATATGATTTTTTCACAATAGAACCTACTGACACTTATGCTAAAATAAAATTTTTTGATAATAATATAAAAAAAGAAGAAAAATATATAAAATTACCTGATTATTTTTGAATTGTAACAGAAAGTAAAGCTATAGCAAAATTGAAAACTGATACTACTCATTTAGAACAAAAATGAGATTGAGAAATTTCTATAAAAGATAGAAAATATGAATTTGTAACAAAAATTGTACCTTGAAATTATTGAGAAAAAGCTTTTGTAAAAATTAAAGAAACACAAAAAAAAGCTTGAGTTCACAAAAATAAAAAAATATCTTTAGCAAAAGCATTTACATTTTTGGCTATTATCCTTTTTATAGTAGTTTTACTTGGTTGAATGTTTTTAACTTTTGTACTTTTTAATTCAAATAGTTTAAATGATTTAGTCTTTTTTAAAAAATTATGAATAGATGCACTTGGACTTAGAGATTTTATAAAAAATCTTGTTAATTTCCTTTTTATAATAATAATTTTTATTGAATCAATATTTTTAGCTAGTTTTATTTTTAAAGCATTTTTAGCAAAAAAAGATAAAGCTAGAAGAATAACTTTTTCAGTATTATCAGTATTTCTTATGATAATAGTTTTTATAAGTTGATGAGTTTGGATGAAATTAGTTCAGCAAATTCAAGCTTTAAAATGAGATAATTATTGAATAATATTGGCTTATGATAATACTTTAAAAAAGGTAAATTCTTTGAGTGAAAAACCTATTTTTGATAAAAAAGAAACTATTATCTTTAATGGAAAAAGTATAAAAAATAATTCAAATATGATTTGACCAGTTGAAATAAAATATGAAATTGATGATTTTATTGATGCTAAAAAAGATAGTGATAATTTTTATACATTAAATAAAGTAACTTGGGATTTTGATGAATGATCTGATTTGGTAAAACCAATTTGAACTAATAATTTTGCTATTTTTACTTATTCTAAAAAGAAACTTTATGAGTGAAAAATAATATTAGAATGAACAGATTTACAAGGAGAATATCTTGAAAAAACATATGATTTACCAAAAATTGATATTGCTTATGTTATAGATATTTCAAAAAAACAAGTTCCTACAGGTTGAATACAAGCAAGTTTTAATTCAAATTCTGTGAAACCACTTTGAAAAACTGATTGGTATTTAATAGATTGACTTGAATGAAAAACTCCAGAACAAATGGGAGAAATTTTTACTAATGCTTTTAAAAAACCTATAATGTCTTCATCATTTTTATTTAAACCAAATAATATTATAACAGATGAAACTATTGTTTGAATGGATATTATAGAAAATGAAAATTGAATTGATAAATATTTTATAATTGAAGCTAATAGTAAAAGTGTAATTTCAGGAGAAATTAGTTATAAAAGAGATATTAATAATGACAAAAAATATAATTTTATAGTAAAAAATCCTAAAACAGCAGATTGAAATTGATGAATAAAAGAATATATTTGGAATATAGATTGAAAAGTAAAAAAATTAAAAGCAGATTTTCAAAATCAAGAAAATTCTTCTAAAATAACTCATATATTTAAAAAATATTGAGGAAAAATTATAAAATTAACTTTAGTTGATGCAACTTGAAAAGAAAAAACTTTTATAAAAAGAATAACTTTGAAACAAAAGCCTCAATTAAAAAATTCTTTGAGAATTTTAAATGAAAAATGAAGTAAATTAGAATCAGTAAAATATGATAAAGTAAATAATACATATCAAATAAGAAAACTTTGAGTTCCTACAAAAATCACACTAGATGCTAGAAATATACAAAATGAAGATAGATTGTATAATTTACAAAAAATAGAATTTGATTTAGATTGAGATTGAAATTTTGAACAAACTAAAGAAAGAAAAGTGAATGTTGAACTACCAGTTGAAAAAAATTATAGATTAAAAGTAAAATATGTTTTTGAACATACAAAAGACAGTTCTAAAACACAAGAATTAATAGAAAATATTTATATAAATACTGAGAAAAAAGATTATAATATTATAATCAAAGTAAATGAATATGACCAATATGCACCATCAGACGTTACCTTTGATGCTTCAGACAGTTGGGTAAAATGAGTTACAAAAGATGATTTTGAAAATATTATAGAATTTGCTTATGATTATTGAGATGGGACACCTTTAGATAGAACTGATGCAAAAACAACTCATAGATATGTAAAAGAATGACATTATGATGTAAAACTAACAATTACAACAAAAAGTTGAACTCAATATGTAAAAAATGAAAAAATTATTTTAAAACCAGCAGCTTGTAAAAGTGATATTTCAGCAAGTACATACAGAAATGTTGAAACCTGACAAAACATAACTTTTTCTTCCAAGGCAACTTGTTCTGTAGAATCTTGGGATTGGGATTTTTGAGATTGAAATACATCAGTAGAGCCAAATCCTGAACATTCTTACTGAAAATCTTGAAAGTATACAGTAAAATTAACTGTTATCTTTAAAAATAATAATAAAATAATAACTACAAAAAAAATAAGTATTGTTGATTAAAAAATAACAATGAGTGAATTGCCCCCAAGTAGAGTCTAAAAAAGACTCTACTTTTTTTAGGGACTATATAATAAATCGTGTCAATAGAAATGGACTTGAAAAATTTCTCATTGGGGAAAAATCTATTCTCAATTAAAAATTTATTTTGATGGTAGATTTTAATATATATTTTGAAAAAAAATTGTTCTTTAACATAACCTAAAAAAAATATAAAAAAAAATAGTAATTACAAGAAAAGTTCTTATAATTACTATATATTATTTTACAAAAATTTCTATTTACACAGATTTTTGCATACTCCCTAAAATCTTTTTTTATTTAACATTTTTTATTACTTAACTTCAACCATTTCTACTTCAAAAATAAGAGTTTTTCAAGCAAGAGCATGATTAGTATCAATTGTAACATTTTTATCATCAACTTCAATTATTTTAAATTTTCACATAGCTGTTGGTAATTCACTTCCAACTTCTAATTTAATTCAATTTTTTTCAAAATCAGCTAATTTTTCTTTAGGAACAATTTGTTTTGCATCTGGATTAATTTCTCCATATCAATCTTTTGGAGCTATTTCTATAGTTTTTTTCTCTCCAGCTTTCATTCAAATAACACCATCATCAAAACCTTTTATCATTTGTCCAGCTTGAACTTCAAAATCTAAAGTTGCTCATCTTGTATAAGAATTATCAAATTCTTTCCCATCATCTTTAGTTTTTCAAATATAATTAACTTTTACTTTTGAACCTTTTTTTGTAACCATATTTTTATCTATTTTAGTATCTAAATTATTTGTTTTAGTTTCTTCTTTTGAAACTTCTTTTTTAGCTTCACCAGTTTCAACTGTTCAAGAATTAGTTTTTTCAACTGTTCAAGTTGCAGTTTCTTCTTTAATTTCTTCTTTTACAACTTCTTCTTTTTTTACTTCTTTAACTTTTTCTTCTTTTTTTAATAATATTTTTTCAAGAGCTTCTTTATTTAAAGCACCTCAACATTTTTTATCTATAATTTTTTTATTTTCATCATAAATAATATATGAAGGAACATAAGCACATTTTTCTCAAGTAATTTTTTCATAAGTCATTTCTTTTATATCTTTTTGTTTTGTTTGAGGAACAGTATATCATTTAAACTTTTTATCATCTGTAATAATCAATAACATATTCATTTTTCATTTATTTTCACTGTAAAATGCATCTAAAATAGGCATTTCTTTTTTACAATAAGGACAAAAAGTTCATAAAAATCAAATATAAGTTTTGTTTCAATTATTCATATCTACAGCATCTGTTTTGATATCTTCTACTTTTTCTCCTGTTTTAGTTTCTTCTGTTTTTTTAGTTTTCTCTACATTTTTAGTTTCTCCTTTTGCTTCTTCATCTTTTTTAATATCATTAGTACAACTAGTTAAAGCTAAAAGTAATGATAAGAATATTATTGTTTTTTTCATAATATTAAAATTAAAAAATTAAATAGTTTTTTGAAAAAATTATTAAAAGAGAATTCCAAAATTAGGGAATCCTCAAGGGTTTGGAAAAAGAAAATTATCTTTTTGACCAAGTTGGAGATTTTCTGGCTTTTTTCTTACCAGGTTTTTTTCTTTCAACTTTTCTAGCATCTCTAGTTAAAAGTCAAGCTTCTCTTAAAATAGCTTTATTAGAAACATTAACTTCAACTAAGGCTTTTGAAATTCAAAAAGCAATAGCTTGAATTTGAGCTGATTCTCCAGAACCAGATACTTTAACTTCAAAATAAAAGTTATCTTTATTTCAAGTTAATTTTAAAGGATTTAATAAAACATCAAATAAATCTTTTCTTTTTATATAGTCAGAAATTAATTTATCATTTATTTTATTTTTTCCAGCTCCTTCAAATAACCTTATTTGAGCTGTTGATGTTTTCCTTCTTCAAACTGAATATGTATATTTACTCATAAAATATTTTAATTATTATAAAGTTATAGTTTCAGGTTTTTGAGCAGAAAATTTGTGTTCTTCTCAAATTACTAATTTTAATCTAGAAATCATATGTCTTCTTAATTTATTTTTAGGAAGCATTCCAGAAATAGCAAATTCTAAAACTTTTAAAGGTTTTTTAGCTAATAAATCTTCCAAAGAAATACTTTTTAATCCTCACAAGAATCAAGTATGTCTATGATACATTTTATCAGTCATTTTTTTACCAGTAACAGCTATTTTATCAGCATTAAGAACAATTACATAATCTCAATTATCTACATGTGCAGCATATGAAACTTTGTTTTTTCCTTTTAGAATAACAGCCAGTTTAGTAGCTATTTTTCATAAAGTTTGTCCTCTAGCATCAATAATATACCATTTTCTATCAGTTGCAGAAACTTGTTTTGGCATTATTGTTTTCATAAATTTTTCTTAAAAAATTGTAAATTAAACTAATTCTAATAATACTAATTTAGCATTATCTCAGTCTCTGTATTTAATCGGTAAAATTCTAGTAAAACCAGAAGTTTTTTTACCTTTATATTTTGGTGCAATATTTGTAAATAATTCTTTAGAAGAATCTTTTGTAAATACAAATCTATTTACTTCTCTTATTGCATTCATTTCATCTTTTGTATTAACTACATTTATAAGTCTATCTATAAAAGGAATTATAGATTTTGCTTTTTTTTCTGTAGTTTTTATAGACTTATGTAAAAGAAAACTCGTAAGTAAATTCCTTTGCATAGCTTTTCTATGTTGAAAACTTTTTCAATTAAATTTTAAATGTTTTCTAACTCTATGTCTCATTGTAAAATATTTATAACAAATAAATTATTTCTATAATTCATCTCAAAGTAGAGATAAACCTCTTCAAGCCAATGATTCTCTTATTTCAGTCATAGCTTTTTTACCAAAACCTTTAATTCAAGTTAATTTAGTTTCAGTACATTTAGTTAATTGTTCTATCGATAAAATATTTCAATTAATTAAAGCATTAAGAGTTCTTGGTGAAAGTCCCATAATTTCAATAGGAGTGTAACTTTCTTTTTCTAATTCTCCTCTTATTTCTTCTTTTTCTCTAGCAACTAAATCTCAGATATTACTAATAAATTCTCATTCAACTTGTAATTCTTCTGTATTAAATAATTTAAAATAAGAAGTCAACATATCAGCTGAAAATTTCATAGCACTAGTAGGAGAAATAATTCAGTTTGTATGAACAGTCATATGAAGTTCATCTAAATTTGTTATATCTCAATATCTTCAATTTTTAATTTCATATTTTACATTTAATACAGGTGAAAAACTTGCATCAATAAGTAAAACTTCTACATCATCTTCTATTTCTTTTAATTCTTCAATACTAACATATCAAACATTTTTTTCAATTCTTATTTCCATATCAATTTCTAAACCATCTTTATCAATTTCAGTTATATAAAGATCCTTATTAACTATTTCTACTCAAGAAGGAACATTTATATCTCAAGCTGTTACAACTCAAGCTTTTTTCTTTGTTAATTTTACCCATTCTATTCAAGTTTCATTTTTATTTACAACTAATTTTTTAAGATTTAACATAATATCAATTACTGTATCTTTTATTCAAGGAATAGTTGAATATTCATGGTTTACTCATCTTATTTTTATTCACGTAACTTTTGCTCAAGGCAATGAAGATAATAATACTCTTCTTAAAGAATTTCCTAAAGTAACTCAATATCACCTTGGTAATAATCCAACACTAAAGTTGCTTATATTTGGTGAAACTTCTTCTTGAGTTATATTAGGTATCCCCATAGTTTTATGAATTATATGCATCTTTTTTTTTAATTAAGAATTAAAACTATTTAGAATAAAATTCTACTATCTTTTGTACATCAATTATAGATTCAAAATCATCTTTAGAAGGAATATCTTTAACTACAATTTTTAAATTTTTAGAATCAATATCTATCCATTTAACTGTAGAAATTTTTCATTTATTAGCTTTAGAATATTCTTCTAATTCTCAAGCTAAAGTTTTGTATAATTGGCTTTCCTTTAATCTAGGTCTAACTTCTATAACATCTCCTGGTTTAACAGAAATAGATGGTATATCAACTTTTATTCCATTTAAAGTAAAATGAGCATGATTTACAAATTGTCTAGATTGTATTCTAGTTCTTGCAAATCCTGATCTATAAACCAAATTATCTAATCTTTGCTCTAAAAATCTAAGCATTTTTTCTCAAGTAGTTCAATTAGCATGAGACTTTTGAGCCTTTTTAAAATAAGAAGCAAATTGTTTTTCAGATAATCCAAACATTCTTTTTGCCATTTGTTTTTTTCTTAATTGCAATCAGAATTCGCTTGTTTTTCTTCATTTAGGAAGAGGAGCTCTTTTTCATTTATTAAGGTCATATTTTTCAACCCCAAAAAGATTCACTCACTCTCTCCTACATAATTTTTTCTTTGGTCAAGTATAACGCATAAGTTATATAAAATTATAAGTAGTAATAAAATTTAATAATTGATTTTTTTTCAATTAATAAAGACCTATAGTCTTCTTGTTTTTTTCTTTTTACATCCATTATGTGGAATTGGAGTAACATCAAAAATTGTATCTAAGTTTAAACCAGCTGAGATTAAACCTCTAACTGCTTGTTCTCTTCAAACACCAATTCATTTAATGTAAACATCAACACTTTCCATACTGTGTAGAACAATTACTCTAGCACCAGCATCTTCAGCTATCATTTGAGCTGCATAAGGAGTAGATTCTCTAGCACCTTTAAAACCAGCTGCTCAACCACTACACCATGTCAAAGTATTACCTTTTTCATCTGTAATAGTTACAATTGTATTATTAAATGAAGCTTGTATATGAGCTTGTCATTTTTGTACAATTTTCCTAGTTTTTTTAGATTTCTTTACAGTTTTAGCCATAAATTAAATTAAAAATTAATAAATTATTTCTTTTTCCCTGCTATAGCTTTAGCTTTTCACTTTCTAGTTTTAGCATTTGTTTTTGTATTTTGACCTCTTACAGGAAGTCTCTTTTTATGTCTTTCACCTCTATAACATCTTATTTCCATAAGTCTTTTAATATTTCAAGAAATCAATCTTCTTAGATCTCATTCAACTAAATATTCTTTGATTTCAGCTCTTATTATATCTAATTCATCATCAGATAGAGTTTCAATCTTTCTAGTAGACTTAATGGCTACTTTGTTCAAAATTTCTATAGAGCTAGTTTTACCTATTCCATAAATATATGTTAAAGCAATTATAACATGTTTTCATTTTGGTAAATTAACTCAAGCAATTCTTGCCATACTTAATTTAAATAAAAAATATAAAATAATTAATTATCATAATAATTAACCTTGTCTTTGTTTATGTTTCGGATTCGAACATATACACCTAATAATACCTTTTCTTTTTATGATTTGGCATTGGTCACATATTTTTTTGACTGATGGTCTTACCTTCATCTCTTAAAAATAAAAAAATAAATTATTGTTTTCTAAAAACAATTCTTCATTTAGTTAAATCATATTGACTTAACTCAACGATTACCTTATCTCACTCTATAAGCTTGATAAAATGAATTCTCATTTTTCAACTTAAATAACCTTTAATGATTACTCATCAAAAGTCTTCTGGTAATTGAATATCAAATACCAGATTAGGTAGAGCCCTAACAATAGTTCATTCAGCTTCTATTTTATCCGAAGATATTATAGGAGTTCTGACCTCTTTGTTTCTTTGGCTATCTACCTTCCTATTTTGCTTTTTTTTAGCCATTTCTATAAGAAAATTTATAACAAACATATGTCTGTATAAAATAATTGTAGTGGCAATATATCTAAAAAATCTTTTAATGCAAACTTTTTTTTGAGTTTTTTTATTTTAAAAGCTTTTCCTCAATAAAACTTAAAATTTTTTTCTGAAAATTTTTTTTATCAAATTTTTCTGCTTGCTCTCTAATTTCTACACTATCAAATTTTAATTTTTCAAATTTTTCTATTGCTTGATTAAAACTTTCAACAGTTTGTTCTTCAAAAAATATTCCAGTTTTTCATTCAATAACAGTTTCCAAAGCTCAACCTGAACTATAAGCTATAACTGGAGTTCATCAAGCTTGTGCCTCAATAGGAACAAGTCAAAAATCTTCTTCAGGTGGAAATAAAAAAGCTTTTGCATTAGTAAATAAATCTCTTGTTTTTTTTCTAGAAATATTTAATTTCCAAATAATATTTTCTTTTGATTTTCACTTTAATTCTCTATAAAGTTTGTTATCAGTATTTGTTACTAAAATTACTTTTTTTCAGTTTTTATTAAAACTATCAACTATTAAATCAAATTTTTTATAAGGAATACATCTTCAAACATACAAATAAAAATTTTCTTTTTTTGTATTTAATTTAAAATTTTCTACTTCAATTCAAGGATAAATCACGTTAGCTTCTCTTTTATAATATTTTTTTATTCTATTTTTTGTATTTATAGAATTTGCTATAAAAAAATCTGGTCTCTGGCTTGCAACAAAATCCCAACTTCTAAGATTATGAATTATTTTTGGAGCTAAAGTTTTTCATAAAAAATTCAAAATTCAAAACTCCATCATTCATAAATATTCATGAAAATGTGACCAAAAATATCTAGTAGGAGTGTGACAATAACAAATAAAAAGAGTTTCTGGCTTTGTAATAACTCATTTACTTTCAGCACTTGTACTTGAAATAACTATATCATATTCACTTAAATCAAAACTTTCAAAAGCTAAAGGTCTAAGTGTCAGAGCTAATTTGTGAGATTTATTCAAAATAGGAATTTTCTGAATAAAACTTGTTGTAATTTTCCTTCATTTAAAAACTGGATTATTTTTTTGGAAAAAAACACTTGAAAAAATATCAGCTTTTGGAAAAATTTCAAGCAAATGAGAAAGAACAAGTTCAGCTCCTCACCAATCTTTTATCCAATCACAAACAATAGCAACTCTTTTACCTTCAAGGGGTACTAAGGTGTTTTCTAATTTTTTTATTTTTTCTTGCATTTTAATATTTTTGCTTATTATATTAATAATTTTTATAAAGCTATTATAAATAAAAAATTTATTTTTCCAAACTTTAATACAATGAAAATTTTTAATATAAACTTATCTAACATAAAAAAAGAAAATTTATTAAAAGAAATTACAAAGTTTGATAAGCAAAATATAGTTTTTACACCAAATCCTGAAATTTTACTTATTTCTAAAACAGATGAACAATTTAAAAATTTTTTAGAAAAAGCTGATTTTTTGACTATTGATTGAATAGGAATATATATTTGATTTCAAATTTTGGAAAATAAAAAAAATATTTTTCTTGAAATATTACTTCTTCCCTATTATTTTTTTAATTTATTTTTTAGAAGAAAATATTTATATAAAAAATTTTGAGAGAGAATTTGTTGAAGTGATTTAACTTCAGATTTAGTTAATTATTCAGAAAAAAATAATATAAAAATTACAATTATTGACCCTTATTATCCTCTTGATTTAGCAAAAGTTGAATCTCAAAAAAATTTTAGGAAAAAAATGCTAGAAAAATTTCAAAATCTAGATTTTGATTTTTTTGTTTATTCTCCAGAAAAAAAAGATGAAATTATAGAAAAAATTTGAAAATCTGAAAGTAAAATTCTTTTTTCAACTTTATGAATGAAAAAACAAGAAAAATCGGTTATAGAAATTTTAGAAAAATGTGAAAATATAAAACTTTGATTAGGAATTTGAAGTAGTTTTGATTATTTTATAGGTTTTCAAAAAAGAGCTCCAAAATTCTGGAGAATTATTTGACTTGAATGGTTTTATAGAATTTTTACTTGACCTCAAAAAATAAAAAGATTAAAAAGAATTTATAGAGCAGTTTTTGTTTTTCTATGGGAAGTTTTGAAAAAATAATTTTTTTTGCTTTTTATTAAAATTATGATATAATAAAAAAAATATTTTATAAAAAACAAAAAAATGAGACAAGCTTTTAATATATCTAATATATCTAAAAATAAAGAAAAACAAGTAGAAAAAAATAAAGATTTTAAAAAATTTATATGATTAAGTGTTTTAATTTGAAGTTTATCTTTTTATATTTTTTCACAAGAAAGTTGAAAAAATATAAATATAGAAAATACACAAAACAATTTTTCAGAAAAAATTATAAAAATTATAGAAAAAAATGAAAAAAAGTATTTAACATTAGAAGAAATAGATAATGTTTTAGAAAGTAATCCTAACACAAAGATTCTTGTTAATGATAAGGAATTTTCTTTAAAAATTTTTATAAAAATGTTTTGAGAAATTTATAAGATAAGAGAAGTTTGACTGCAAGTATATTATGAAAATTGAGTTTATAAATATCATAATAGTATTTCTTGAATAAATCATTTAGCCAAAAAGAACAAAGAAAACTTTTTAAAACATACTCTTTCTGATTGAACAAATTATATTGATATGTCACCTAAAGGAAGTAAAGAATTTTATAAAAGTTTGTTTTGAAATGAATATAAACCAGAGTAAAAAAATATTTTAAAAAATAATAAAAGTTATGGAATTTAATAAAATAAATATTCAAAAATATTTAAAAAATATGGAACATGATTTTTTAGAAGTAAAAAAATTTAAAATAAGATATTTAGTTGATAATATTTTGGAAACAGGAGAAAAAAAAGAAGAAATAGAAAATATATTTAGTAGTTTTTTAGATAATATAATTGAAACTGATAATTATGAAAAAATTATTTTTTTTAATTTAGAAGATAGTTCAAAAGATTTTGAAAGTATAACTTGAATAAAGTTAAAAGCTAATGATTTTGAAAATGATAGTATATTAACTTTTTTAAGAGAATGGAAAATAGAAGATTTCAAAGAATGATGATTTTTACAAAAGATTTTTGCAAATATAAGTATTTCAAATAAATTAATAAATGAAAAAAATTTTGATTTAAAGGATTTAGAAGAATTTTTTTCTTATAATTTAGATTATCATTTAATAAAAGAACATCAAAAAGAAATTTTTTCACATTCTAAGTGATTTTATTATTGATATTTTGTAGAATTTAATAAAGATTTTGAAAATCAACTTTACTATTGATATAATATAGGAGATAATTTTCCAGTAAATTATAATAATTTTGTAGATTTTATGGAAGATGATGAAGTAGCTATAGAATTTGAACAAGATGAATGACTAGAATTTGAATGAATTAAACCTTGGACAAAAGCTTGGTTTGAAGAAAAACCTGAAAGAAAAAGATTTTTGGAAAAAGAAAAAATAAGGATTTTAAAAGAAAATTGAACTATTTTAGGTTTATATAAACTTGAATGAATGAGTGAATGAATGAAGAATAATAAAATGGATTATTTTTCAAAAAAATTATGATTAGATATAAATATTAAGTATTATTCTTTTTTGATTTCTCTAGGAACAGAAATAGATATTTTTTTAAAAATATGCCAAAAAATAGATTGAATTAATGAAAAAAATATTAATTTACTAATTTGATATATAGAAGAACATTGAATTTCAGTTAAGTATTTTATTAAAGATTTAGCTTTATTAAAAACAAAAATAGATATAAAAATATTAATTTTATTGTTAAAAAATAAAATATATCCAACAAAAAATATTATAAATTATATGGAAGAATGATGAAAAATAAAAAAATTGCTGAAAATGAGAGAAAATTATAAACAAAAATGAGAATTTGATATAGATAATGATTTACATATAGATTTAGAATATATAAAATTTAGGTATGTAATAGATACATCTTCAAATAAAAATTCACAAGTTTGAAAGTGATATAATGAATATAAAGAATTAATTTGATGAAATTATGATGAAAAATTAGATAATGAAAAAGAATATAAACAAGCATGATATGAATCATATATTGCATATGATTTTATAGAAAAGATAAAAGAACAAAATAATTTTGTAAATGTATTTTCAAATTTAAGCTATTGAAAAGTTATAACTTGAGCATTTAAAGGAAAATTAGAAAAAGATGAAAAAATTAATTTTAAAGAAACAAGAATTTGATCAACTGAATGTCAAAGACGTTTATCATATATTAAAAAAGATTTGTTTTCAAAAGAAGATATTAAAAAATTGTTTTTATGAGATAGTATTATTTTAGACTGAACAAATAGTTATTCTTTTCCAAGTTCAAATATTTGATATAAAAGTTACTTTTACATTTTAAATAAAATTTTATCTGATTTACTAAAAGATGATAAATTTATTAATTGATATGATAATATTTTTATTAAAAATATTGAGCTTAATAAAGATTATAATCAATTATATTTTTATTTAAAATGAATTATTTTTAAAAATTGATTTTTAAAAAATGCTAAACCATTTAATTTTATATATGCTTCTCAAAATGAAAATATGTCTTTAAGAATATGATATTCAAATGAAAAAAAATTAAAAAATATTAATATATTAAACAATGAAACAATAAAAATATATTATTCAGATTTTGTAGATAGAGAACCTGAATTTTGAACTCAAGCTTATTTTGATGATAAACATATAACAAATTTTAAAATAATTCCAACAAAAAATTGATTTAATTTTACAGATTTAAATTTTGAAAATGAATTGAAAAAACATTTTTTAAAATTTACAAAAAAGAAAAAAATAAATGTTAATATTAAATATTATTCTGAATAATTTTTAGTTAAATAAAATTTTAAATTATTTAAAAAATTCCAAAAAGAATTAGATAAATTTTCTTAGAAATAAATTTTAAAAAATGAATAAAAATATAAACTTTTCAAAAATTACTTGGACAACAGAAAAACCAAAAAATTTTGATTTAGTTAATGAATATCAAAATCAAGTTGATTCAATAATAGATAAAAAATTAATATCAAAAAAAGATATTGATTTTTTAAGTAGTTACATTGATTGAGAAGAAAATCTTGAAAAAGTTATAGAAAAGTATTGAGCCCAAAAACTAATAGATTTAGTTTTTGATGAAGATATTTACAGAAAAATTACTAATTATGACTGAAAACTTTATAGATCAAAATATACAAGATATAACTGAAATAAAAAAACTAAATTTAATGAATTAGTTTCATATTTAATAAAAGAAAAAGAAGATTATTATTTTGAAAAACTTTTTTCTTTAGAACAAAATTCTTTTAGAAAAATAGTTCAAAAAACTCATCAAACATCTATTTTATATGCAATTTATAATTTTAATATTGATGAAAATTTAAAAAAACAGTTTGCAAATAAACTTCTAAAAAATATTGATTTTTACCAATTAAAAGATAATAGATGAGACTCTATAAAAAAAGATAATTCAAAAGATAATTATTATAGTTTAATTCAAAAATTTAATCCTGAAACTTTTGAAAAAGTTAATGTAAAAAGATTATTAACTGATAATATATCATTTATACAATCAGATTCTTTTGATGATGATTTTAATATTTCTGATTTTTTTAATAAAAATAATATTTTAGATGAAATTTTAAATTTAGAAAACTGACTTGAATTATTATTAAATACAAAAAATCCAAAATTTTTTAAAGAAATATTTATAAATGAAGATTTTATAGATTTAATTTTAAAACAAGATGAAAAAATTATTTTAAAATATATTTTTTTATTAAAAAATAATCATTTTATTTTAGAAGATAGTAAAGAAAAGAAAATAAAAAATAAAATTTGAAAAAAATTAGAAATATTATTTCAACATAATTTTGCAGAATTTTTTAGTTTGTTCCAAAATGAAATAAATTCTTTTAAAGAAATAGAAGAAAAAATAGATTTATTAGAAAATTATTTAGAAGATTTTTATATAGAGGAATCTTTTTTAACTATTTTTATAAAAAAAATAAAAAAAATAAATAATTTTAAGTTTGATATAAAATATAGTGATTTAAATGAAGAATTATTAGAATCTATAAAAATAAATTTTAAAAATATTTCTGAATATTTAAAAATTGATAAAATAAATTCTTTTTTTGATAGAGAAATAAATTCTTACAAAGTTTTAGAAAATAGTTTAGAAAAATATTTTTTAACAAATAAAATTAACTTAGATGATTTAGAAAATTTATTTAAAAAATTTAATTTAGAATTTAAAATTTCAAATCTTTATAAATTAGAAGAAGAATATAATAAGTATTATAAAAACTCTCAAGAAAATTATGTAAAAATAGAAGATATTTTAGTAGATAATAAAAATATTTTAACAAATATAGATTTTGTAAATTTTCATTTTTCTTTCCCAAAAGATTGAGAAAAAAATAAAATTAACCAATCTAGTTTTTTAGAAAAATTAAAAAATATATGAATTACAACCTCTACAAATATAGTAAAAACACTAGAAAGTTTAACAGATGAGCAAAAACAAAAATTTGAAAATATATTAGAAGAAGAAACAAATGAAAAAGATCTTAATATAAATCAAGTACTAAATTTTTTACTATTAACAAAAAAATATCAACTTGTTAAAAATTGAAATTTTATATCAAATATAGAATTATTATATAAATATTTAAAAACTAATTATAAAGAGAATCTAATTTTAATAAATTGAAATAGTTTTGAATTAGCAGAAAATTTTGAAGAAATATATTATAAATTAAGTATATATTTTTCAGATTTTGAAATATTTTTAAAAATTTTTGAAAATCTAGATTTAGAAAAAATTATTAAATTTTATGATTATTTTTATAAAAATCA
>JAMONT010000074.1 GCA_027066455.1 Candidatus Altimarinota bacterium | reverse complement strand
ATTCAAATTCAAAGACATAGATGACTTAGAATTGATAGACTTATTTCATTCATTTCTTTGTGGATTTATGAAAGAAATTTAAGATAAAAAAAGGTGCTTTTCAGCACACAATTTTTCCTATTAACCCGTTTTTAAGAAAAAATATGAAAAAAATATATTTTATAAGACATTGAGAAACAGATAGAAATTTGAATTGATTTATTAATCCTTGAGATGTTGATAGTGAATTAAATGAAACTTGAATAAAACAGGCTGAAATTGCTTGAAACAATATGAAAAAAGATAATACAAATTTTGATTTAATTATATCTTCTTCTTTAATTAGAGCTATAAAAACAGCTAAAATAATTGCAGAAAAAATTTGATATAAAAAAGAAATAATTTTAGAAAAAAATTTGAAAGAAAAATTTGCAGGTGTTTTTAAAAATTATTTAAAAAAAGATTTTCAAAAAGAATTTTGAGTTAGAATTGTAGAAGAAATTTTACAAAAATATCCAGACAAAAATTTTGAATGAACTGAAAAAATGGAAGATTTTGAAAAAAGAATAAAAAATATTTATGAAAAAATTAAAAATAATAAAGAATATAAAAATAAAAAAATATTAATAGTTGCTCATTGATGAGTAGCTCAGGTTCTTTTGAATATAAAACATATTTGAAATTGTGAGTTAGTAAAAATTGTATAAAAAATAAATTATATTATAAAAAATATTTAAAAAATAAAAAATTATGAATAATAAACAAAAAATAATAGTAATAACTGGTTTATGATGAACTTGAAAAACTACTTTAGCAAAGAAAAATATTAAAAAATGTTAAAAAGAGAAATTTTAGAATTAATAAAAAAAATGAAAAACATATATTTTACCATCTTATTGAAGATGTAAAGAATCTTCTCTAATTTTTTTGTTGAATATTTTTTTGTTCTAGTTATAATAAGAAAAAATTAATTTAAAATAAAAAGTTATGAAAAAATATTTTGAAGAAAAATATGAAAAATTTAGTTATGAATTTATAGAGGATAAAAATATTCCTAATAAAAAATTAGTAACTTGTGTTTTTTCTATATTAAGTAAAAATTGAAAAATTTATTTAACAAAAAATAAAAGATGATGGGAATTACCTTGATGACATATTGAATTAGGAGAAAATTTTGATGAAGCATTAGAAAGGGAAATGAAAGAGGAAATTTGAACTTGAATAAAAAATAAAAAGCTTTTTTGATATAAAAAATATAATCATTTTGAAAAAGTAAAAAATAGAGAATGAGGTTTTTATCCATTTCCTAATTCCTATATTTTATTTTATATTTGAGAAGCAACATGAAAAAATTGTAAAATAAATTGTCCAGATACTTTAGATTATTGATTATTTTCAATAGATGAAGCTATAGAAAAAGTAAAATCAGAATGAACAAAAAAAATTATCAAAATAATGAAAAAGATTTATAAAATTAACTAAAAAATTATGGAAAATATTTCTTCTAAAATTATAAGAGAAAAAATTATTGAGCATTTAAATAATTATTTTTATGAGAAAAAATACATCTATGCTTCTTGGCTTTGATGATCAGATGCAAACAATGAAACAGATATTTATTCAGATATTGATTTGTTTTTTTGTGTTGAGGATAAAAATGTATTTGAAGTTTTTGATGAAATAAAAGTGAAATTATTAGAATTATGAAAACTAGATTTTGAATCTAGTTTAAATGATGAATGATGGCAAGTAATTAAATTTTATCATTTAAAATGAACACCAGAAAATTTGATTATTGATATTTGAATTTTAAAAAAATCTGAATGAATAACTTTTGAAAAATGACATTCTTATTTTAAACCAAAAATACTTTTTGATAAAAAAAATATAATAAAATTTAAAGAAATTGATAAAAAAGAACTAGAAAAAGAAATTATTAAATTTATAAAAATTCAAAAAGATTTTATATGACAAAAGGCAAGAATAAGAGCTTATATTAACAGAAAAAATTTTATAGAAGCTACAAATTATTATATAAAATTTATTTATCTGCCTTTAATTGCACTTTTAAGAGTAAAATATACTCCATATTTATATAATTGGTGAAGAATACATATATCAAGACATTTTATTCCTGAAAATATTAAGAAATTAGAAGAATTAATGAAATTTGAAACTGTAAAAGATATAGAAAAGAATTTAGTTGTTTGTGAAGATTGGATTTCAGAAACAATTAATCATATTGAATTAAATTGAATAATACTTTAATTGCTTATAAAAAACTATGGAAATATTAGAATATCTTAGAGAATTTAAAATACTAGATTATGCAATTTTTGATTTAATTGTTAGCTTTTGATGAATTTATTTACTTTCACCAACATTAACAAAATTATTCCTTAAAATATGAATCCAAATTAAAAGAAAAAGTTGGATGTTTTTAGTCTTACCAATAGGAATTTTATTTCATTTAATTTTTTGAAATATTACACCAATGACAAGAGATTTTTTAAATATTAATGATTTTTATTTACTAAAAATATTAATAATAATTTTAGTAATTTTAGGTTTGAAGGATATTAAAATAAAAAAAATTAATAATTCCTATCTTGAATTCTTGTCTTTCCTTTCAAAAGAAAAGGGATTATATAGTTAATTTCTAATAATATAAAATATGGAAAAAATAAAAGAAAATCAAGAACCAACAATATTTTTGTTAAAAAAAATGTGGAAATTTTCAAAATGAAATAGAAAAAATGTAGTTATTTATTTAATTTTAACAATAATTTCAGATTTTGTTTTATTGTTAGAACCAATAATTTTTGCTATATTTTTAAATGAATTACAAAAAAATGGACTTTCAGAAAATAATTTTTGGTATTTAGTGTGAATTTTATCACTTATGATTTTAATAGTTTTTATATTTTGGATTTTTCATTGACTTTCAAGAAATTTAGAAGTAAAAAATGCTTTTTTAGTAAAAACTAATTATAAAAAATATTTATTTGAAAAAGTTTTAAACTTTAATTTAACTTGGCATAATGATAAACAAAGTTGAGATTCTATAGATAAAATAGAAAAAGCTACAAAAAGTTTATATAATTTTTGTTCAGGTTCTTTCAGAATAGTAGCCATTTTAATAAAAGCTATTTGAACAATGATTATACTTTTATATTTTAATATTTGGATTTCATTTTGAGTATTTATTGCAATAATTTTTAGTTTATATATTTTATTTTTATTTGATAAAAAATTAATTCCTCAATATAAAGAAATCAATTTATTAGAAAATAAAATTTCAGCAAAAATATATGATAGTCTTTCAAATATTACTAGTATTATAATTTTGAATATAAAAAAAATAGTTTTAAAAGATGTTAAAAAAAATTTATTTTTACCACAAAAAGTTTTTTATAAAAATATAATTTTAAATGAAATAAAATGGTTTACAGGAAGTGTTTTATTTAGAATAATTACTATTGTGCCAGTTATTTTTTATATTTGGTACAATTTAGAAAATAAAATAATTTTAGAAATATGAACACTTTCAGCTTTATATTTATACTTAACAAATTTAAATTGAGTATTTTTTGGTTTTGCAGATTTATATTCTAAAATAATTTTGGATAAAACAAATATAGAAAATGCAGAAAGCATAGAATTCAAAAAACAAAAAATAATAAATAAAGAAGAAATAAAAAATTTTGAAAATTTAGAAATAAAAAATTTAAATTTTTCTTATGATAAGCAAAAAAAGATTTTAGAAAATATAAATTTAGAAATAAAATCTTGAGAAAAAATAGCTTTAATTTGAAAGTCTGGTTCCTGAAAAACTACTTTTTTAAAAATTATTCATTGATTATATAATTCTAATTCTGAAATAATTATAGATAAAAAAGAATTTTCAGATTTTACAAAAATAGATTTAAAAACTACTTTAGTTCCACAAGAACCAGAATTATTTACAGCTACAATTAGAGAAAATATAACTTTTTGACTAGATTATAATGATGAAGAAATTAAATTTTTCACTGATATTGCTTGTTTTTCAGAAGTTATAGAAAATTTATCAAATAAAATTGAATCTAAAATAAATGAAAAATGAGTAAATTTATCAGGAGGACAAAAACAAAGATTAGCTTTAGCAAGGGCTTTACTTTTTGCTAAAACTAAAAAAATAATTTTACTTGATGAATCAACAAGTTCAGTTGATCCAGAAAATGAAATAAAAATTTATAAAAATATTTTACAAAATTTTTCAAAAAAAACAATTATTTCTTCAATTCATAAAATGAATTTACTTAAATATTTTGATAGAATTATTATGTTTGAAAATTGAAAAATAGTTGATGATTGAAATTTTGAATATTTACTGGAAAATAATAAAAATTTCAGTAAAATGTGGAAAGAATTTATGGAAGAAAAAAAATAATTTCCCTCTCTCTTGAATTCTCTCTGTTACACTCCAACTTCAGAATAGTCGTTGCACTCGTTTCTTCACTTGTCCCTTGCTGGGAGAAAGAGGCTGCAAAATTTAATTTTTAATAAAAAAAAGATGAAAAAAAGTATAGATAATATAATATTAATTTTTGTTTTTTTAATACTATCTTTTTTAGTATTATTCTTTTTTAGTATATATTTTAATATAGATATAGATTTTTTTGTACTTCCTATATTATTTTTTTTAGCATACTTTTTATTTATAAAGAGAAAAAATGTGAAAAAAGAAGATATTATTTTTATTATATTATTTTTATTTTTAAGCTTTTATAGTTTATATGATTTAAAAAATTCTTTTATTAATAAAAATGATAGTTTAAAAAATCAAATAGAAAATTTAGAAAAAGAATTAAATCAAACATATTATGCTTTTTTATATGAAAAATGTTGAAATAATAAAGAATGTATAGATTTTTTAAAAACAGTAAAAAGTTTTAATTATAAATTAGTTTTTAAACAAAAAAAATGTAATTTAAATTATAAAAAAGAAAATTATATTAAAATTCCTAAAGAATTTGAAAATTATATAGTTTGTGAAGAAATACATTATTCTAATATAGATTTGTAAAATAAAATTTAATTTTTAAGAAAAAAAAATGAAATTTTATGAGCAACATAAATTAGACTTCATATAAATAACCCATTAAGAAATTTTAGAAAATAAAAATATTTATGCAAAAATTAACCCTAAATTTAGAAAAAAATTATATTTTATCTTATAGAAGAAAAATTTTAAAAAATATAATTATTGACAGAAAAAGTAAATATACTACTGTTGGTGGATTTATTATAAAAAAAGAACAAGTAAAAGAATTTTTAAAAGAATTATTAAAAGACAAATATTTCCAGAAATCTACTCATAACACTTATGCTTATAGAATTGTTTTAGAAAATAAAACTATTTTAGAATGAAAAAATGATGACTGAGAAACTGGAGCAGGAAATTGTATTTTAAGGGAGTTACAAAGGGGAAAAATGGTAAATGTAATTGTTGTTGTAACTAGATATTTTTGATGAATTCAATTGCATTCTGATAGATTTAAAAATGTAATAAATGCTACAAAAGAAATTTTGAAATTTAAAAAAGAATTGTAAAAAAAATATATATATAATGTTTTGTATTATTTAGATAATACATTTAATAAATGAAAATTAAAAAAAAAGTAAAATCTACTTTGTGGTGAATAAAACAAGAAAAAGATTTGAAATAATTTTTAATAAAAAAATTTATGGAAAAAACATTAACAAGAAAAGAATATCATATTAAAAATTAATTTAAATTTAAAATATATTTTAGACATATACTGAAAAAATAGTCAATAAGAAAAACAACTTTTTTCTTGTCTATTTTTTTAATTTTATATACTAATAGTTAATATATTATTTTTAAATAAAAACAATATGAATAAAAAAGCCTTTACCTTAGTAGAACTAATAGTAGTAATAACAATATTATCAATATTGGCAACAATTTGATTTATTTGATATTCATCTTATTTAGGCTCTTCAAGAGATACCAATAGAGTTTCTCAACTAAAAAATATAAGCCAATCTTTAGAAATTTATGGAACAAAAAAATTTTTACCACTTCCAGAAGATAGTGTAGAAATAAAAACATGAGCAAAAATAATAGCTTATCAAGGTTATGTATGAAAAAATATAATAGAACAAATAAATTATAGTACAGAAGGTATAGATCCACAAAGCTGAGATTATTTTTCATATTATCTAACAAAAGATAAAAAATATTTTCAACTAATGGCTTTTTTGGAAGACTGAACAGAATTGCAAAATAAATCAGCATTTAATATTTCTAAAAGTTATGCAGATTATGCAGATAAATTTCCAACAGTTTATTGAAAAAAATTGTGAATATTAACAGATATAGATAATACTCCAATTCAAGAAATAGCTTCAATAAAAACAGCTTGAGAATTAGATATTTCAAATACTTGAACAGATGAATATATAGCAAGATTTTCAGATACTTCAAAACTAACTTGAAGTTGAACAAGTTTGGCTGTAGTAAATCCAGGTGCAAGTTGTAAAAGACTTTATGAAGCAAAATGAAAAAGAGAAGATTGAGTTTATAAAATAGATCCAGAAGGGAATTGAACTTGATTTTCAGTTTATTGTGATATGACTACTGATTGAGGAGGTTGGACTTTGGTTGCTAAAACTAGTGGGAATAGTTGAAATGCTCCAGAATGATGACATTGAAAAAGTGTAAATGATACTAATATTTCAGTTTTAAAAACTAAAAAATTAAATAACTGAGAATGATGAAAATTATCTGATACAAGAATGCAATTAATTTTGTCTTGAGGAGATTGATATACAAG
Source organism: Candidatus Altimarinota bacterium (assembly GCA_027066455.1). Classification (GTDB taxonomy): domain Bacteria; phylum Patescibacteriota; class Gracilibacteria; order BD1-5; family UBA6164; genus JAMONT01. Next base: position 20,644 of record JAMONT010000074.1, on the reverse strand, counting down.
AATAGAATGTGATGCTAATAAAGTTTATTGAAAAGCTGATAATAAAACTACTCTAACTAAATGGTCTTGGGATTGATGATGAGCTTGTAATATGAAATGGAATTCTTCTTGGGCTAATAACCAAAAAAATATTGATAATTGGTCTAATTGAGTCAGTTGTACTAATTATTCAACTGTGAGTTCTTGGCCTATTACTACATGATATAGGATAGCATGGTACCACGACAGTCGGTCATCTAATGATAAAAAATGATGTCATGATGATAGTTGAGCATGAAATTGGTGAAGATATTGGATAAAATAAAAAAACTTTTTCCAAAACATCACAATATGTTTTTTACTTGCTATGACTTTTTTATAAAATAAATTTGACAAAAAGCAAAAAGATATGTTAAAATAAAAATACATTTATTTATTAACATGTTTTTTATGAGAAGAAGGAATAGAAAAGCAAAAAAATTTTGTGGTTTAGAAATATGAACTTTTAAACATGCTTTTAGAAATGAAATGCCAGGATTAATACATTGGACTTCAATTTTTGCTTTTGCACTTATTGTATGAGCACAACTTTCTAATTGAGGAAGATTATTTGTGTAAATTAAAAAATTAAATTTTTTCAAATTTCAAAAAAGACAAAAAATACTTTTATTTTTTGTCTTTTTTTATTATAATAGAAATTATATAAAATATTATAAATAAAAAAGTAAACTAAAAATAATGAAAATAACACTAAAAAATTTAAATAAATTAAATATAAAACCTAAAGCTTGAGACAGAATTTTTTTATTCTGAGATTTATGAGCTTGAAAAACTACTTTTTCTAAATATATTTTAAATAAAGTTTTGTGAGTAAAACAAGAAGTTACAAGTCCAACTTATACTTATTATAATAAATATAAAATAAATAATTTAGATATTTATCATTTTGATTTATATAGATTAAAAAATTACCAAGAATTTTTTAATATTGCTGGAGAAGATATTTTTGATGAGCAAGAAAATATTATTTTAGTTGAATGGCCTGAAATTATAGAAAAATATTATAAGCCAACTATAAAAATAAATATTTCAAAAACTTGAAAAGATAATCAAAGGGAAGTAGAGGTTTTGAAAAATTAATTTTTAACTAAAAGAATATGAATATAAAACAAAATATTTTTGAAAAAATAAAACATATCAATGAATATTGAAATGAATATTGGTCTGCAAGAGAATTTTATAAAGTTCTTGGTTATACTGAATATGGTAAATTTTTGCCAACAGTAAAAAAGGCAAAAATATCTTGTGAAAACTCATTACAATCAGTAAAAGAGCATTTCTCTCAAGTGAGAGATATGGTTTTAGTTGGGTCTTGAGCTAAAAGGGAAGTAGAAAATATTCATCTTTCTAGATATGCTTGCTATTTAATAATTCAAAATGCAGATCCAAAAAAAGAAATGGTTGCTTTATGACAAACCTATTTTGCAATTCAAACCAGAAAACAAGAAATAAATGAACAATTTTTAGAAGATAGTAGAAGAGTAGAATTAAGAAAAGAAATGAAAAAACATAATGTTGGATTAGCAGAAGCTGCAAAGAATGCTTGAGTTAAAGAGCCTATTGATTATGCAATTTTTCAAAATTATTGATATATGTGATTATATGCTTGACTTGATTCTAAAGGAATTCATAAGAAAAAATGATTAAAAAAATCTCAAAAAATTCTTGACCATATGTGAAGTGAAGAATTGGCAGCAAATCTTTTTAGAGCTACTCAAGCAGAAGCAAAATTGAAAAGAGAAAATATTATTTGAAAAGAAAAAGCAAATGATGCTCATATGGAAGTTTGAAAGGAGGTAAGGGAAACAATTAAAAAATTATGAGGTACAATGCCAGAGGAATTGTCTGCAAGTGATAGTGTGAAAAAGGCAGAAAAAAGATTAAATAATAATAAAAAAATATTATGAAATTAATAATAATAAATTGACTACCAGCAACAGGTAAAACAACTCTTTGAAAAAAAATATCAGAGAAGACAGACATTCCTGACATGATGATAAAAATAATATAGAAATTTGGAAAGATACTATGATAAATTGAGATTTAGAACCATTAAATATTCCTTGAAAATTGATAAAATTGAATACAACAGATTTTGAAAAAATTGATTATGAGGGATTGTATGAGGAAATAGAAAAGTAAAATTATTTAATAAAAATTTATAACAACTAACTAAAAAAATATGAATATAGCATTTTTTTGAACTTGAGAATTTTCTAAAAATATTTTAGAAAGCCTTTTGTTATATAAAAATATTAATGTAAAATTACTAGTTTCTCAACCAGATAAAATTGTTTGAAGAAAAAAAGTTTTAGAAAAAACTAAAACAAAAATTTTAGCAGAAAAAAATAATATAGAAATTTTACAACCAAAATCTTTGAAAAATAATTTTGAATTTTTTGAAAAATTAAAAAACTTGGATTTTATTGTTGTTGTTGCTTATTGAAAAATTGTTCCAAAAGAAGTTTTAGAAGCTCCAAAATATTGATGCATAAATGTCCACGGAAGTATTTTACCAAAATATAGATGAGCAAGTCCTATTCAAGAAGCTATAAAAAATGGTGAAACAAAAACTTGAGTAACAATTATGTATATGTCAGAAGGAATGGATGAGTGAGATATTTTAGCTGTAAAAAAAGTAGATATTTTACAAACTGATAAAACTTCTGATATTTTTGAAAAATTTGAAAAAATATCAACAAAAATTTTAGTTGAAACTCTTGAAAAAATTATCTCTAAAAAAATTATTCCAAAAAAACAAGATGAAAAAAAAGCAACTTATTGTTCAAAAATAAAAAAAGAAGATTGAGAAATATTTTTTGAAAAAATGTCTTGAGAAGAAATTTATAATAAATTTAGAAGTTATCATTCTTGGCCTTGAATTTTTAGTTTTTTTAATGGGAAAAAAATAAATTTTGAAGCCCTCTCTCTTGAATTTTCTCTCCCTTTTGGGGAGAAAGAGGCTACAGCTTTTGAACCGTGAAAAGTTATAAAAATAGATAAAAAAAATATCTGAATTATGACAAAAGATAATAAATTTTTGAAATTAGAGCAAATAAAACTTGAATGAAAAAAAAGTATGAATATAATAGATTTTATAAATTGAAATAAAAGTTTTTTAGATTATAAATTTAATTAAATAAAAATATGTTTAACATTGCAATAAATACTTTTAAAGAAATTATTAGAAATAAATTTTTGTACCTAATATTATTCTTTGCCTTTGTTTTTATAATTTTTTCCATTTTACTTGGTAATTTATCCCTTTGAAATGATGAAAAATTAATAATTGATTTTTGACTTTCTATGATAGAAGTTTTTTGACTTTTGTGAGTTTTATTTATTTGAAGTCAACTACTTTTTAATGAAATAGAAGGGAAAACAATATTTTTAATTTTATCAAAACCAATAAAAAGATATGAATTTATTTTAGGAAAATTTTTTGGTTTTTCTATGACAATTTTTTTAATAATTTTTCTTCAATCACTAGTTTTTTTAGGAGTTACATTTTTTAAAGAAATAGAAATAAACTATTTGGTGATTGTATCTTTATTTTTTACTTTTTTAAAATTAGAAATTCTCTTAGCTATAGTTTTATTTTTTTCTAGTTTTGTTTCAAATATAATCACAATTTTGGCTTCTATTTGAATTTATTTACTTTCTAGTTCTTTTTCATTATTACTTGATTTAGCTAATAATTCAAAAAATCTTAGTTTTATATATTTTTCAAATTTCTTGAATTTGTTATTTCCACCACTTGAACATTTAAATACAAAAGATTTGATTTGAACTTTTGATTTAAGCAAAATTTTATGAGAAATTAGTTTACCAATTTACTTTTTAGCAAATAGTTTTTATGCTACTGCCTATATAGTTATAATTTTATTTTTTACAATTTTGATTTTTAATAAAAAAACTTTTGAAAACTAAAATTTGATTTGTTAGAAGTTTCGGTTAATATAAAAACATAGTTTATTATAATAATTTTAAAATAATGTATCCATCATTTTTCATATATTGAGTACAAATTTTTACTTTTTGAATAATTTTATCGTTAAGTTTTTTCCTATTTTTATGGATGCTTAAAAAAACTTCTTCAAAATTTGATATAAATTTTTCTTTTTTTACAAATAGAATATTATATTTTTTTCTTTCAACAATAGTTTTTTCAAGAATTTTTTATATAATTGCTAATTGGGATGAATGAAAATTTATAAATAATTTTTTTGATTTTTTCATAATGGAAGATTATAATTTTTCTTTATTTTGAGCTATTTTTTGATTTTTATTAGTTTTATTTTTTTCAATAAAAAGAGCAAAATTGGATTACAAAAAATATTTAGATGTAGTTGTAGTTTCATTCTTTTTTATACTTGTGTTTTGATATTTGTGAGCTTTATTTTGATGACAAATAATTGGAAAACCAACAGATTTTTGAATAGAATTATATTATAATAATTCTTTTGCAGTAACAGAATCTTCAGATGTTCCTGTTTTTCCTTTAGCTATCATATATTCTGTAATTTCATTTATAATTTTTTCTGTTTTATATTCTTTACTTTTATTTGTAAAAACTAGAGGTTTTATATGACTTATATGACTTATGTTATTATGAGCAATGATTATTTCTTTAGATTCTTTCAATAATAATGTAGATTTTTTTAAATGAAAATTTTGAATTAGTTTTTCTCAAATATTATCTATAATAACAATAATTATTTCAGCTTATTTTTTATGGAAATTAAAACCTGAAAGAAAAACTAATTTAAAAGAAAAATAAATATTTTTTTTCAAAATTAATTCAAAATTTAATAATTTTTCAAATATTTTTTACTTTTTTTTTAAAAATTTTTTAGCTTTATAATCTATTATTTATTATGAAAGATATTTCTAAAAATAAACTTTTTATTTTTGGAACTATCTTTTTTTTGATTGGGATTTTTTTGCATAATTTTTTATTAAATATTAAATTATCTTTTATAATAGCTATTTTACTTTTATTTTATTTATTTAATTTTTGGATTTATGCTAAAAAGTTTTCTATTTATTTACTTGTAATTTTTTTTAGTTTTTTATTTTGAATAATTTATTCTAATTTTTATAATGAGAAAATTTTAGAAAAACAAAATTTTGTTGGACAATTTTATGATAATAAAAAACATAAAATAATTTTTGAAATTGTGGAAGTAAATAAAAAACTGGATTTTTCAGTGAATTATATAGGAAAAATAAAACAAATAGATGAAAAAAAAGTAGAAAAAGATATATGAAAAATAAAAATTTTGATAAAAATTCCTAGAAATTATGATATTGCTTTATGAGAAAAATTGGAAATTTATGAAAAAATAACTGAAATAAAAAGTTTTTCTGATAGTTTTGACTATAAAAATTTTTTAAAAACAAAAGATATTTTTATAGTTGTTAGGCCTTTTAATCTTAAATTTTTAGAAAAAGAAAATAAAAAAAATGATAATATTTTTTTGGAAAAAAAAGAAAACTTTAATAAAAATTTACAAAAGTTTAGAAAAAGATTTATAGAAATTGTTCATATAATTTATCCTGAAAAAGAAGCTATTTTTTTGGCTTGAATATTGATAGGAGCTAGAGAAGAAATTCCAAAAGATTTGAAAGATAATTTTAATAATTCTGGACTTACTCATTTGATTGCTGTTTCAGGATTTAATATTACAATAATAGTTATTTTTCTTAGTTTTTTGTTCAAATTTTTACCAGTTTATTTAAGAGTTTTTTTGGTAACAAGTTTTATAATTGTTTTTACAATGATTGTATGAGCTAATCCTGCTGTTATTAGAGCTTCAATTATGTGAGTTTTAGCATATTTTATAATTTCTTCTGGAAGAAAGGGGGACAGTTTGGCAATTTTGCTTTTTACAGCTTTTGCTATGACTATTTATAATCCTTTAGTTTTGAATTTTGATGTTAGTTTTCATCTTAGTTTTTTGGCTGTTTTAGGACTTTTATATACTCAAAGATTTTGGGAAAAAGTTTTTTATTTTTTGCCATCACTATTTGCAATAAAAGAAAGTTTTGTTTTAACGTTGTCAGCTTTTTCTTTTACTATTCCAATAGTTATGTTCAATTTTGGGCAAATTTCAGTTTTGTCTCCAATAGCAAATATGCTTGTTGGTTGAGCTATTCCTTTTGCTATGTTATTTGGTTTTTTAGCTGTACTTTTATATTTTATAAGTCCAGCTTTATGAATACTTTTTTGAGTTATAGATTATATTTTTTTGAAATATGTAATTGTTATAGTAACTATTTTTTGAGAATTCAAATATAGTATTTTTAAGGTAGATTTTTGAGAATATGCTAGATTTTTAGAAATTATTTATTTTATATTTTTAGTATTTTTAATTTTATTTTTTAGGAAAAAAAATAAAATTAAAAAAATATCAAAATAAGGCTTAAAAAAATTTGCTTTAAAAAAATTTTTTTATAAAATCATTTAGAAAATTTTATTATTAAAAAGAAAAAAAATGTTAGAAATATTTTCGAATTTATATACAGCTTATCCATTTATTTTTTTGATTATTTGATTTGTTTTGCTTATAAAATGAGCTGATATGCTTGTTGATTGAGCTTCTAGTGTGGCTAAAAAGTTTTGAATTTCTTCACTTGTAATTGGTCTTACAATTGTTGCGTTTTGAACTTCTGCTCCTGAGCTTGTGGTAAATATGATGAGTGCTTCTTCTGGGGAAACTGAGCTTGCTCTTTCAAATGTTATTTGATCAAATATTTCAAATATTTTTTTAGTACTTTGAATTACAGCTATTGTTTATCCTATTGCAATGCCACATTCTACAGTTAAAAAAGAAATTCCTTTTATGATTTTTACTTCAGCTGTTCTTTTGGCTTTGCTTTTAGATGGAAATTTATCTAGAGTAGATGCCGGAATATTATCATTTTTCTTTGTTTGATTTTTGGTTTATACTTTTAGGTTAGCAAAGGCTAATAAAGCAGAAAATGCAAAAATAGATAAAGAATCTAAGGAACCTATAGAAACTATGAAAAATTCAAAGGCTATTATTTTTATTCTTTTATGACTTGTTTGACTTGTACTTTGAGGAAAATTAATTGTTGATTGAGCTGTTTCTATTGCTGAATGATTTTGATTACCAAAAGAATTTATTGGTCTTACAATTATTGCAATTTGAACAAGTTTACCTGAACTTGCTGCTAGTTTAGTTGCTGCTTTTAAAAAGGAAACAGATATGGCAATTGGTTGAATTGTAGGTTCAAATATTTTTAATGTTTTATGGATTTTATGAGCAACTTCTTTTGTTCATCCACTTGCTTGATATGAATGAATGAATTTGGATTTGCAAATAGAACTAATTGCATCAATTTTAGTTTTTGCTTTTGCATTTACTTACAGAAAATATTTTTTATGAAGAATAGAATGAATTATTTTACTTTCATCTTATATTGGTTTTATAACTTATAAAAGTTTTTGAGTTTTTGGTTCTTAAAATTTAATTTTTTTTACAATTAAATCATAGTAAGTAAAAAACATATATTTTAAACTAAATTTAAACTTGAACTATATAATTGCTTTATCTTCTAAAAAAAAGAAGATAAAATCTTATAATTTAAATATAAAAAAAATGAAAAAAAATAACTTATTAATAAGTAATAAAAAAATTACTTTATCCTTAGTAGCATGAATTATTATTGTTTGATTAGGAACTGCAAATGTTTTTTGAATGTGAAATTGAAATTGAAATTGAAAAACAGCAGAAAAAGCACATAATCCTTGAGAAATGATTAATTGAGTAGCTAAACAAAATTTAGATGAAATAGAAAAATTAATTTTAATTAATCAATATTGAGAAGATAAAATGGCAAGAGATCTTTATAAATATGCTTATGAAAAATATTGAGTAGAAACTTTTTTAAAAATTTCTAAATCTGAACAAAAACATATGGAAGCTGTAAAAGCTTTGTTAGATAGATATAGTATAGAAGCTCCTACAGATTATGCTGCTGATAATGAATTATATAAAGTTTTGAAAAAAGAAGCAGAATTAGGAAAAAAAGAAGCTATAGAAATGTGAGTAAAAATAGAAAAAAAAGATATAGATAGTATTGTGAAAGCTATTAAAGATACTGATAATAATGATATAAAAATTGTTCTTACAAATATTTGATGAGCAAGTTATAATCATTTAAGAGGTTTTGTAAAAGCACTAAAACAAAATAATTTTACAACTAATATTGATTATTCAAATTATTTATCAAGTGATGAAATAAATATTAAATGACCTTTGAAATACAAATTAGCAGAAAAATTAGAAAAACAATGAATTAATTTACCAGAAGAAGTAAGTTCTCAAAATATGAAGAAAAAATGTAAAGATAAAAAATGAAAAAATAAAAATAGTTGAAAAAAAAGATGAATAGATTTAGAATTAAAAAATAAATATAAAAAATTAATAAAAGAAAAACATTCTTCTTTTATAGAAAATATGTCTAAAGAAAAATTAGAAGATTTTTTAGTAAAAATTACAAATTTTAAAAATATTGTTAAAAATAGTTCAAAATATTCTATGGAAACAAAAAAAAGATATTGAGCAATTTTGGAAGCTCTTAGAGAAATAATAGAAGAAACAATTTAAGGAAAATTCTGAAAAACTAATAAAAATTAATGGTTTTTCAGAATTTTCTTAATTAAAAATTAAAAAAATAAAAAAATGAAAAAAAATATATTAAATTTTAGTAAAGGAAAAAAAATATTTGTTTTTTTTCTTTTTGCTTTTTTATTATTTTCTTGTACAGAAGAGAAAGTAGAAAATTCTAAAAATACAAAAAAAGAAAATGAACAAATTTGTATAAAACCTTATAAAATTGGTTCACAAATTTCAAAAAATATTAGATTGAAATGAACTGTTATATCTTCTGAGAATAATATAATTATTTCTCCTATTTTATGAAAAATAAGTTATTTAAATTGTAATTCTTGAAAAACAGTTTTTCCAAAAACTCTTATTGCAAAAATAATTCCTGATTATAATGATCCAAATATAAAAAAATTACAAACTCAAAAAATAGATTTAAATACACAAAAAATTAATTTAAAAACTCAAATAGCAAATATTGAAAGCAATAAAATTTCAACTTCTAATTCTTTTGATATTCAAATTTCTAATGTTGATACACAAATAAATTCTTTAAAATCTCAAATTAATATTTTGAAAAAAAATATAATAAATACTGAAAAAACAGGAAAAATTAATATTTCTGATTTAGATGTTCAAATAAATTCTTTAAAATCACAAATTAGTATTTTGAAAAAAAATATATTAAATACAAAAAAATCAAGCCATATAAATATTTCTGATTTAGAAGTTCAGTCAAAAACTCTAAAAGATTCTATAAAAAAATTGGTTGAACAAAAAAATATTTTGAAAAAATCTGAAAAAATTGAAATTGAAAAATTGGAAATTTCTAAACAAAATTTACTTATTAGTATGAAAAATATTTTGAAAGATAATTTTAAAATAATAGATGAAATTTTTTGAATAACTAAAGAAAATAAAGATTTAAATGATAAATTTCAAGATTATTTAAGTGCTAAAAAAAATTCTTATAAATTACAAGTAAAAAAAGATTTTTTGAATTTATATTACAAACAATCTAAAATTGATAAAATGACAGATATAGAATTATCAAATTACATAAATGATGTAATTAACCTGAATAATTTATCTTGAAAAGCTGTTAATTTTTCTATTGATAATGTTTATTTTTCTCAAGAAAGAATTGACAGTTTATATAAAATATTTTTTAATTATTCTAATAATTTAGCTGATTTAAAAACAAATTTTGATAATTTTCCTGAAAATAAAAAAGTATTAAAAAATAATTTTGAAAATCAGATAAATTCTTTAGAAAATGGGATAGAAACTTCTAAAAATAATTTAGTTAATTTAGAAAAAAATAAAAAAGATTCTGTTTGAGTAGGTTGAAATATACAGGTTTTAAATCTTGAAAATCAATTAAAAACTTTGGAGGCAAATCTAAAAAATTTGAAAGAAAATAAAAAAGATTCTGTAAAAATTAATACAAAAACTCAAATTTTAAATCAAGAAAGTCAGTTGAAATGATTAGAAAATAATTTAGAAAACTTATATTCAAACAAAAGAAATTTGATTCAAAATAAAAAAATTTCAATTTCTTCATTAGATAATCAAATTATTGTGTTAAAAAATTCTATTACTTGAATAGAATCTAATATGAAATCTATAAATATAAATCTAAATCCTGTTTTGCTTTATTCTTGAGTTAACTGAATAATAAGACAAAAATTTACTAGTAATTTAAATAGGATTTGACCAAATGCCCAAATTTGTTTGATAGAACCAAATTGAAATAATTTTAAAATAAAAATATTTTCTCAAAAAAAATTAAATATTTGAGATAAATTATCATTTGAATTTGACTCAAAAAAATATAATACTTCTATAACAAATGTTTTATCTTACAAAGATTGAATGACAAAAAATTTTGTTTATGAGAGTGATTATATTGATAGTAAAGTTTTTAAAAGTTGAGAAGTTTTAGAACTTACATTAAATAAAAATATAAAAATAAAAAATAATAATAAAATAAAAAATATTCCTGTAAGTTACATTATAAATAGAATAGAATGAAAATATTTAAAAGTAAAAGTTAATTCTAAAATTTTAGAAAAAAAAGTAAAAACTTGAGATATTTCTTGAGATTATATTGAAATAATTTCAGATTTGAAATGAATTAAAGAAGTTTGTAAATAAAAAATTAATTAACAAAAAAATATGCTAGTAAAATTACTGAAACACTTTAGACCTTTTATAATAATGCTGATAATTTTATCAGTATTGTTATGATTTTTTAGTTTTAAAACTTTTCCAAAAGAAGCTTCTCCAGCTATAAATGTTCCATTTTTTACTATAAGTATAATCTATCCTTGAGCTAATCCTGAGATGATAAAAAAGCAAGTTGTAGAAAAACTTGAAAATAATTTATCTTGAGTTACTCAAGTTAAACATATTAATTCTACTTCTGCTTATAATGTATGAGTTATTTCTATAGAATTTGATAGAAAAAAAGATATTTCAGAAGCTTATAGTGATTTGAATTCTGCAATTGATAAAACAAGATGAGATTTTCCAGATGAAGTTAAAGAACCTATCTTAAAAAGAGTTGATGTGACGGATGCTCCTATTTATACTTTTTCTGTTGTTTGAGAATATTTACCAAATGTTTTATATGATAAAATTAAAAATTTAGAAGATAAATTACAATCTACTCCTTGAGTTTCAGAAGTTGATGTTGTTTGAGCTTATGTTCCTTGAGTTAAAATAAAATTTGATTATAATAAATTATTAAATTATAATGTAAATTTTTCTTATGCAATTTCTACAATACAAACTTATTTAGATAAATTTCCAGCTGATAAAAAAGAAATAGATAAAAATATTTATACTTTTAATTTGAGATCTTATCCTGAAAAATTAGATGAACTTTCAGATTTTTTAAAAAATTTAACAATTATAAATAAATCCCAAAATACTTTGATTTTAGGAGATATAGCAAAAATTACTATTTGACCCTATATGTATAAAAAGGAAACTTATTTGATAAATAAAGGAAAATCTTATTCAAGTGTTACTTATTCTATAAAAAAAGTTCCTTGAAGTGATATTTTAAAAACTATTGATAATATAAAAAAAGTAGTAAAAGAATATGGTTTGACTTATAGTGATGCTAATTATTTTGCTCCTAAAAATATTATAGAAAAAACTTTCTTTAAAGAAGAAGAAATAAAAATAAAAAATAAAAATTTATGAGATTTAGAAGTTTATGAAATAAGTTCTCAAAAAGAAAAAATTGATTCTACTTATAAAACTTTTATTTCAAATTTTCGGCAAACAAGTGTTATAATCTTTTTTGTAATTTTATTATTTATTTGATTTAAAGAATCTATTTGAATAACTTTGGTTTTTCCACTTGTTTATTTAATTGCTTTTATTGTTCTAAAATCTATTGGTTATACTTTTAATAATATTGTTTCATTTTCCCTTGTTTTAACTCTTTGAATTATGGTTGATAATTTAATTGTAGTTATTGAATGATTCGAAGAATGATTAAAAAAATGACTTTCAAAACGGTGAGCAATAGCTTTTTCTATAAAAACTTATTCAAAACCAATTATTTCAGGTAATTTTACAACAATTTCAATGTTTTTACCAATAGGTTTTATGCTTTCTGGTAAAATATGAGATTTTATGAAATATATGCCTGTTACTGTTGATATTGTTTTAATTATTTCTATTTTTGTTTCTTTAGTATTTTTACCAATTGTTTTAACTAGTTTGAATTTTGATATAAAAAAAGAAAATAATCTTTCTAAGAAAGTATTTAAAGAAAATAAATTATTTTCTAAATTAAAATGATTTTTTAAATTAACAATAAAACATTATAAAAAATCTGTTTTTGTATTTATTTTTATACTAATTTTAACAGCTTTATTTGCATCAAAATTTTTAAAAGCAGATTTTTTACCACCAGTTGATACAAATAATATTTATGTAAATCTAAAATTTTCTCCTGATACAAAATTATCAGAAAATAGAGAAATAACTTCTAAAATTTCAAAAAAAGTAGAAGAATATTTTTCTAAAAAAGATAATAAATGATTACTTGCTTATCAAAATGTAAATATTTGAAATTATAAAAGTTTAGATCCTCTTGATAATGTAATTTATTCTAATTCTTTTAATCCAGATTTATCTTTTATAGATTTAAAATTAACAGATAAGGATTTTGAGAGAAATTATTCTTCTGTTTTGATTTTACAAGATTTGAAAAAATATATTAAAAAAGAAAAAATTTCTGAAAAAATATTGAGTTTAGAAATTTTTATACAAAAATCTTGACCTAGTTGATGAAAGGATATAAATTTTTATTTAGTATGAAATAAACTAGAAGATTTAGTTAAATTTTATAATAAATTAGAAGAAAAATTAAAATGAATTTCTTGAACTTATGATTGGTCTAATTCTCTTGAATATACAAATTGAAAAATGGATATTATTTGGGATATAGAAAAATTGAAAGAATTTAATATAAGTTCTAAAGAACTTGACTTATTAATTGCTAGTTTACAAAGTTCTGAAAATTATGAACCTTCATGAATTTTATTAAAAAAACTTGATGATTATAGTTCAGATTTGATTGAAGTAAAAGCATTTACTATGTTAAAAGAAATAAATGTTCTTGATATATTAATTCCTGGTAAGGATATTTATTTAAGACAATTAATAAAAAAAATAGATTTAAACTCAGAAATAAAAAATCTTTCTCATTCAGATTCTAATTTAGTATTAAATATTTGAGCTTATAAAACAAAAGAAACTTCTCTTTGAAGTATTACTCCAAAAATTGAAGAATATATTACAGAAATAAAAAAAGAAATTCCACAAGTTCATTTAGAATATTCTTGAGATGTAGCTGATATGCAAAATTCTATGAAAGATTTATTAAGTGCATTTGGTATTTGAATTATTTTAATGTTTTCAGTTTTAGTATTACATTTTGGTAATTTTAAACAAGCTTTTTTAGTACTTTCTGTTATTCCTTTTTTGTTTATTTGAGCAATTTTAGCTTTAACTTTACTTGGTTTACCATTTTCTTTTCCAGCACAACTTGGTATGTTTGGTTTGATGTGAGTATGAGTTAATGATGCAATTTTACTTATAGAAAGATATAATAATGAAAAAAGAGAAAAAAATAAATATTCAAGTGATAATGAATTAATTTTAGATGTAATTAGAGCAAGATTTAAACCAGTTTTACTTACAACTTTAACAACAGTTTTAGGACTTTTGACTCTTGCATTAAAAGATGAATTATGGTGAAGTTTAGCAGTTGCATTTATTTGAGGGCTTTTACTTTGAACATTTATAATTTTAGTTTATATTCCTGCAATGCTTAAATGGGGACTTGTAAGACAAGAAAAAAAATAATGACAAAAAAAAAGAAAAAAAATATTATAAAAATATTGTTAGTAATTACTATTTTATTAGCATTATTTTTGCAATTTATTTTTTTAGATAAAAAGAAAGAAAAAAAAATTTCTTTAGAAAAAAATATATATAATTATATTAATTTAGAAAATGAATACTTATAAAATAGTAAAAAAAATTTTACAAATAATTCCTTTTATTTGATTAATTATTTTTATAGATCCAAGTTTATATAAACTTTTTTGAGAATATTCTTGGAAAATTTTAATTATACTTTTATTTATTAGACCAATTAAAGATGTTTTTCCTGAATATAAAATTTTTTGGGAAGCAGTAAGTCTAAGAAAAGAGTTATGAATAATTTCAGGAGTTTTTGCATTAGTTCATGTAATTTGATATTTTTTATCACATAATTTATCATTTCTATTTTTATTTGATTCTATTATGTGGAATTATAAATGATACTTATGATGGTGAATGTTTGCATTTGTTATAGCTATGCTTTTAACCATAACTTCAAATACTTTTTCTATGAAAAAATTATGAAAACATTGGAAAAAAATTCAAAAATTAGCATATTTAATGTTATTTTTTGTAGCTATTCATATAGCTTTAGTTAATAAAGAAGCTTTATTTTCAGTAATTATAACAGTTACAAGTTATATTATAATTTATTTTCTAGCTTTTTTATATAAAAAAATTTAATTAATAAAAAATAAATATGAATAAAAAAACAATTATAATTTTATTTTTAGTTTTACTTAATTTACTTAGCTCTTGCAATTCTATTCAGGAAAAAAAAGAAGTAGAAAAAAAAGAAGTTTTAAATAAAAAAGAAATAATAAAAAAAGAAAAAAGTAAAGAAATTGTAAAAAAAAATAATTTAGAAATGGAAAAAAAATTACAAATTGATGAAAAATGTATTTGATGTTGAAAATGTGCTATGGTTGCACCAAATAATTTTGTTATGGATTTTGATAAATTAAAAGCTGTAGTTATTAGTCAAAAAAATATTTTTTCTGATGAAGTAAAAACAGCTATTCAAATTTGTCCTATAGATTCAATTAGTATAAGTTAAAATATTATTAACAAAAAATTATCATGAATATAAGATTTATAATTGCTATTTGAATTTTCTTTTTATGGATTTTATTTTGAACTATTGTTTATTCAAATTTAGAAAATCGGTCAATAATTGATTCATTTTATTTTTCAGTTACTACATTGACTACAGTTTGATATTGAGATATGATTCCCACTAATGAAATATCAAGATTATTTACAGCAATATATATATTATTTTGAGTAACATCAGTAATTTGATGAAGTATGGTTATTATATGAACTCATACTATAAAACATTGAGAAAAAAAAATAAAAATTATTAAAAAAAATAAAAGAAAAAAGAAAAAAAATATATAAAATAACTTAATAAATTATGAAAATTTTAGTAATAGAAGATCATCCAAAAATTAGAGAAAATATAATAAAATTTTTTAAAATATCTGGCTATTTGGCAGAATGAGCTTTTAATTGAGAAGAAGCTTTTGAAAAAATATCTTTTAATAAATATGATATTTTAATTTTGGATATAAATATGCCTATAATGTGAGGTAAAGAATTTATGGAAAAATTGAGAAAATCTAAAAATAATATTCCTGTAATTGCTTTGACTTCCAATTCTATGCTTGAAGATAAATTAGAAATGTTTGAACTTTGAGTTGACGATTATTTAACAAAACCTTTTGAATTAAAAGAACTTGAAGCTAGAGTTAATACTATTTTTAAAAGAAAAGATAAAAAAATAGAAGAAATTATAAAGATTTGAAATATTAATATAGATTTATCAAAACATAAAATTTTTGATAAATGAAAAGAAATTAATTTTTGAAATAAACATTTTTTAATTATAGAATTTTTAGCTAGAAATAAATGAACTGTTAAATCAAAAATAAAAATTTTAGAAAAAGTTTGGTGAGAAGCAGAAGAAAATTTAGATTTAAATTCTACAACTTTAGAAGCTCATATTTCAGTTATTAGAAAAAAAATTTGAAAAGATTTTATAAAAACAGTAAAATGAGTTTGATATATTATTGAATAAAAAAAATTATGAAAAATAAAAAAGAACATATTTTAGCTTTTCAAATAAGTATTTGATTACTTTTTTTTGCTTTTTTTATAGTTCCTTTAATTGTGAATTGAATTAGAAATGATTTTTTGAATTTTTTAGATTTTTGAATAAAAAAACAATTTTTTAATAGATATATTGTTTTTTCATTTGCAGTTATTTTTATATATTTTCTGAGTTATTTTTTAGCTAGAAAAACACTTAAACCAATAGAAGAAAATAATAAAAAATTAAAAGAATACAATCATAATTTAGCTCATGAATTGAAAACTCCTCTTTCTGTTATAAAATCAGATTTAGAACTTTTAGAAATTTGAAAAAAATTTGATTTAGAATTGATAAAATCAAGTAAAGAAGAAATTATTTCTATGCAAGAAATAATTGATTCTTTGTTATTTTTAAGTCAAAAGCAAAATAATTTACAAAAAGAAAAAATTAATTTATTTGATATTATTAATGAAAAAATAGATAAAAAAAATTTTATTATTTCTAAAAAAAATAAAGAAAAAATTTATATTTTAGCAGAAAGAAAATTAATAGAAATTTTGCTTAAAAATTTAATAGAAAATGCTTTGAAATATTGAAAGAAAAATGAAAAAATAGAAATATTTTTAGAAGATAAAAAATTTATAATAAAAAATAAAATAGAAAAAAAGTTTTTAAAAATAGATAAAGAAAAAATATTTGAAATTTTTTATAAATGAGATAATTCTAGGCATACTAGTTGATATTGATTATGATTAAATATTGTTAAAAAGATAATAATTTTACATAATTTCAAAATTTATATTAATATAGAAAATAACTTTTTCATTGTAAAAATTGTTTTTTAAAAATAAAAAAACTGAAATTTTCAGTTTTTTTTATAATTCTAAAAATAAATTACTCATACTTTTTACTCAAAAACCTGTTGCTCAAGCAGGAAAAACTCAAAAATTGTCTTTTCTATCAGAAGTTCAAGCAATATCTATATGTACAAAATTTTCATTTTTATCACAAAAATTTGATAAAAATGCTGCTCACATAGAAGCTCAAGCAAAAGTTCCTGTACTCAAATTTTTTAAATCACTAATTTTTCATTTAGTTTTCCCTATTAAATAATTATCAAAAGGTAATTTATTATATTTTTCAAAACTATTATTTCTTAATAATTTTTCCATAATTTCTTCATTATTCCCCATTATTCCAGCATAATTATGACCTAAAGCATGCAAACAAGCTCAAGTCAAAGTTGCTATTGTAATAATTGAATCAAGTTTATATTCTTTAGAAATATAACTCATAGCATCAGCTAAAACAAGCCTTCATTCAGCATCAGTATTTATTATTTCAACAGTTTTTCAATTGTAAGCTTTTATAATATCGTCAGGTCTATAAGCATTTTCTGAAATAGAATTTTCAGCCAAAGCAATTGCTCAAATAATATTTACTTTCAAATCTTTTTCATCAAGTTCTTTCATTGTGTGAATAACTGTTGATGCTCAAGCCATATCAGTTTTCATATTTTTCATATTTTCTCAAACTTTTATATTTAATCATCAAGTGTCAAAAACAATTCATTTTCAAACAAAACCATAAATAGGAGCTTTTTCATCAACAATTCTTTCTAAAATTACTAAAGCAGGTTTATTTTCAGAAGCTTTTCAAACATTTTCAAGTAAATTAAGTCATAATTTTTTAATTTGCTTGTAATCAAGAATTTTTATTTTTGTATTTTTTAATTCAAAAGATTTTATAAGTTTTATAATTTTTTCAGGAGTTTTTTCAGGAGTAGAAAGATTTACTAAATATCTTGAAGAAAAAGTATTTTTTATTAATTCTAAAATTTTTTCTAATTTTTTTTCTATTTCAGATATTTTTTCTTTGTCTTGTCAATTTAAAAGAATTTTTATTTCTAGATTTTGTTTTTTTTCTAAATAATAATCAAATTTATATTTTGATAAAAAAGCTATTTCAACAATTTTTTCTATATTATTTTCTGTTAAAATAATTAATTTTTCAGGAGTTTTTCTAAAAGAATCTCACATAAATTCTTCCAAACTTTTTTTAGAATTTTTTTCATCAAAAAAGCAAACAAATAATTTTTCTATATTTTTTTTTCAAATAAAATATTCTTTAAAAAAACTTTTTTCTTCCTTTTTTTCTTCAAACTTTTTTTCCAAATTTTTTAAAATATTTTCAGAAATTCAAATTTTTTTTAATTTTTCTATATTATTTTTATCTTCTAAAATAAAAAATAAATTAGCATTTTTTTCTTTTGTGATAGTATTAATTACTTTTAACATTTTTTTTTTATTATTAATTTTTAAAATATTATTTATTTAGACCTCCCCTAAAACTTTCAGTTTTTTCCCCTCCTTACTAAGGAGGGGATTAAGGGGTGGTTTTCTAGATTTTTTTTAAATCATTTTTTCTTAAAAAATTTTTTTCTACACTAACTTTTTTTTTGGTTTCTTTTTCAGTTTCAAGTCTAGCTTTTTTTGCTACATTTCCTCATCTTTTTGCAATTTTTTTATTTTCATCAAAATTTTCTGGTTCTTCATTTTCTGAAATTTCAGTTGTTACTTTTTCTCAAAGCATAGTAAAAATTAGCTCTAAATCTGTCATATTATCTCTCAAATTCACATTTGATTTTTTAGGCAAGTTTTTAAAATTTTTATATTCACTTGGAGTCATTCAAAAAGTGGCTTTGCTAATTTCAGCTGTTAAAATAGAATATTCAAGTCATTCTTTTACTCATCTAGCTTTCCATTCATCAGTTAATTCTTGTCTAATAGCTATTCCTCTAAGTCTTTTATCTATCCAAGATTTAGAATAACCTTTTTTCTCATACAAACTTTTCATTCTTTCTTGAGCAAGTTCAGGATTTTCTATTTCTTTAATTCTATCATAACCAACTTTTGCTAACCATAATTTAAATGGTTCAGCTTTTTTACTAGGAATTGATTGGATTAATCTAAAAATATGTTTGGTGTTTCAGACTAATGTTTTTCTTTTTTTTCCTGTATTTGTAAGCATTTCTACCTGGGGACAATTTGTCCCTAGGTAGCTTTTTAATTCTTCATCTCTTTTTCTAATTTTTTTCAAATAATCAGTTGGATTAATTGAATCAGTTAAAGCTCAAACAATATCCACAATAGAAAACCACCATTCTTCTTTAAACCAAACTTTCCTAATTTCTTTACTTTCAAAAATTGCTAATTTATTTTCCATAATCTTAAAACTTAAAAAAATTAAACTAATCTTTAACTAAAATTGCTTTAATTCTTCTAACTCCTCTACTACTTGCTTCTTCTTTTATTATTTTAAATTTTCACATATTACAAGTATTTTTTACATGAGGTCATCAACAAAGTTCTTTACTAAAAATTTCTCCTGAATTATCTTTGAAAGTATAAACTTTTACTATTTCAGGATATTTTTCCCAAAAACTTCATTCTACTCAAGAATTTTTTGCTTCTGTTTTATCCATATTATTTAATTCAACTTCACAAGACTTTGAAATTATTTCATTTATAAATTCTTCTATTTCATCAAGTTCTTCTCTTATAACTTTTCTATCAAAATTGAAATCAAATCTCAATCTTTCTGATGTTATATTGGAACCTTTTTGTGAAATTCAAGTTCACAAAATTTTATTTAATCAAGCTAAAAGTAAATGAGTTGCTGAATGCAATGCTGTAGTTGCTTCACTATCATCAGCTAATCAACCTTTGAATTTTTCTTTAGAACCTGCTCTTGATTTTTCTTGATGTTCTTCAAAAGCTTTCTCAAATCATTTTTCATCAACTTTTAATCCTTTTTCCAAAGCTAACTCAACTGTCATTTCAAGAGGAAAACCAAAAGTATCATAAAGTTTAAAAGCTTTATTTCAAGCAATAATATCTATTTTTTTTCCTGTCTTTGCAAAAGCTATTTCAAAACCAGCTACCAATTTTTCAAATTCTTTTAAACCTTTTTCCAAAGTTTCTCCAAATTGTTTTTCTTCTTTTGTAATTTCTTCTAAAATAACTTTTTCCAATTTTTTAACATTAGGATAAACATTTTTAAATTGAGAAATAATTACTTTTGCAATTTCTGGCATAAAACTTTCTTTATATCAAAGTTTGAAAGCTTGTCTAATTGCTCTTCTCATAAGTCTTCTTAAAATATATCATTGTTCTACATTTGAAGGGAAAACTCAGTCTGAAATTAACATAACAGCAACTCTAGAATGATCTGCTATTATTCTGATAGAATTCATTGTTTCTTCATTATATTTTATATTTAAAGTGTTTTCAATTTCCTTTATAATATTTTCAAAAACATCTGTGTTATAAATAGTTTTTTCACCATTTAAAACTGTAACTATTCTTTCAAGTCACATTCCAGTATCTACATTTTGTTGTTTTGCTTTTACATATTTTCATTCAGAAGTTTTTATATATTCCATAAAAACATTATTCCAAAT
>JAMONT010000073.1 GCA_027066455.1 Candidatus Altimarinota bacterium | reverse complement strand
ATTGTGTTTTTGCTTTTTTTGGATATATTATATTCATAGTAAAAGTAATTATTAAGTAATCTGTTAAGTTATTTTACAGTATACTTACTTTTACTATTTTGTTAAATAATGTCTTTAGACTTTACATGTAAATACTTTTATAAAGTATAATAGGAGTTATTATCAGATATAATAAATGACTAGAATATATATAATTTTCTTGTTTTTATTCAATTTTTCATAAAATATAATTTTGTGCATTTAGAAAATTATTTTTCATATTTTTTAATTTTAATTTTTTCAAATATTTCTTTATATTTTCTTAAAATAAAATAATTTGATATTTTTTAAAAAATATTTATAATCAAAAAAATAATATAAAAAAAATTTAAAAAATTATAGAAAATAAAAAATTATGCCAAATAAAAAAACACAAAAAATAACAAAAAATTGATTTTTTAAAAATTCAGATTTTTTAGAAACTGAAATTTTAGAAATAGAAGATGATTTGAAAATAGCTTTTTTTGATAAATGAGAAAATATAAAAAAAATTATTTTGGGAAAAAATTGTTTTTTAGAATATTTTTCTTTTTTTGAGTGAGAAAAAAAATTAGAAAAAAATATTATTATTTCTTGAGAAAATTCAAGTGCTGAAATAAAAAGTTTTTTAATTTCTGGAAATAATGAAAAATTAAAAGCAAAAATTTCTGGAAAAATAAATTCTTCTTATTCAAAAATAAATTCAAAAATTATTTCTATTGCAAAAGAAAATTGAAATATAGATTTAGATTGAATTATAAAAATAGGAGAAAATATTGAAAAAGTAGAATGATATTTAGTAGAAAAAAATATTTTTATTTGAGAAAAAGCTAATATTATTTGAATTCCAACTTTACTTGTTTCTAGTTCTGATGTGAAAGCAAGCCATTCTTGTTCTATAGAAAAAATTTCTGATTCAAAATTATTTTATTTAAGAAGTAGATGAATAGAAAAAAATAATGCTCTGCAAATTATGATTGAAGGATATATATTTGATTTATTTAAATGTTTGAATATGATAGATAAAGAATTTTATGAAAAATTAGTTATAAAAATCAAAGAAAAACTTATTTAAAAATTAATTAAAAACAATGAAAATATTTTTTTCAGTACTTTTAAATATTTCCATTTTATATTTACTAACTTTTTTGTTGGCTTGAAATATAGAATGAACATTAACAGATTGAATAAAGGTTGTTGGTTGATGGAAAACTTATATTATGGCTTGAATTATTTTGGGTTTATTAAATATTACTGTAAAACCAATTTTAAAAATTTTAAGTTTACCATTTTCTATCTTTTTTCTAGGTCTTACTATTTTTTTAGTTAATGCCATAATTTTATTTTTGCTTCATTATATTATAAATACAATTATAGCATTCCCTTGAATAAGCTACCTTATTGTTTGAAAAATAAATTTCATAATTTCTGTTGCAATTTTTACATTTTTGAATATTATCTATTCATTATTATTTTCTAATTAAAAAAAATGATTGATTTCTTAATAATTTTTGAAATTATAGTTTCTGTATTACTTATTTTTGTAATTTTAGTACAAAATAAAAATGCAGGTTTAAATCTAACAACAATGTCTAGTTCTGCTTGAGCTATAACTAAAAGAGGACCAGAAAAAGTTCTTCATATTACTACTATTGTTTTATGAACTTTGTTTGTGGTTAATAGTTTACTATTATTTGTACTAAGCTAAATAATTTATTTTCATTACTTTTTCCATGCATAAAGAAAATATTAAAAAGCTAAAAAAATACTTATTATTTATAAGTGTTTTATTTATTGTACTTACTTCTGCTCATTTATTTTATATTTATTTGCAAGAAGAAGCAAAAGAAACTCCTATAAAATGAGGAGTTATTTCAGAGTGAATTTATTGAGATGTCTCAAAATATAAATTAAATCCTTTAATGTTTTGAAAAAATCCTAAAGAAGATTATATAATGAGTTTTTTATATAGATGACTTTTGACTTATAATACAGAGACAAAAAATATTAATTCTGATTTAGCAAAATGTGATTATTCAGATTTATTAAAAATAAAATGTAGTTTAAATGATGATTTGAAATGGAGCGATTGAACTGAAATAACTCCACTTGATGTTATTTCAACTTATAAAATTATAAAAGATAAAAAAGAAAAATTGAATTTAAAAGAATATTTGTATCTAAAAAATACTGAAATTTTTTTAGACTCAGAAAAAAATATTATTTTTAAATATAATAAAAATGATTGAGATATAAATTTTATTCCAGTGGTTTTATTTCAGCCTATTGTTCCAAAAACTATTTTAGATAAAATATGAACTCAAGAACTTTTTTGAAAATTTGATTATGCAAATTGAATTTTTTCAGGTGAATATGTTTATGATAATTTAATAGAAGAAGAAAGTTGAATTACAAAATTAAAATTGAAAAAAAATATTTATTATAATTGAAAAAAATCATATATATCTAAATATAATTTCAAATTTTCTTTAGATATTCCGAAGTTAATAAAAAATGTAAATATTTTTGATAATAAAGATTGACTTATTAATAAAACATCAAGATTTGAAGAATATGAATATAATTTACCAACCTTTTTATCATTATTTATTAATGCTGATAAAATAAATGATGTGGAACTTAGAAATTTTATTCTTTCTTCTATAAATAGAGATAATATAATTAATTTACTTGATAAAAAGAAAAAAATTATTTCTGTAGAAAATCCTTTTTTTATAGAATGATATAATTTGGATAAAAATATAAAAGCTATGAATTTGTCCTTAAAACTAAAGAAAAAATGATTTATAAAAAAATCTGAAATTTTAGAAAATTTATTATTAAAAGATAAAAAAGAAGAAAATTTGTTAGAATGAAAAAAAGATGATAAAAAAATATCAGAAGATAAAAAATTGAAATATATAGTTTCAAATGATATAAATAAAAAATATAATTTTATATCAGAAGAACTTATTATTAATTGAAATTTGAATTGAGAAAAACCTATGGAAGTTATTGTTGAACATAATGATAGAAAAATAAAATTGAATTCCTATAAAAATAGCTGAGGTAAAAATTTTGTTTTTGGTTTAAAGTCTAATTTTAATACTTTAGTTCCAGGAAAAAATACATATAAAATATATTTTAATAATGCTTCAAATGATTACAAATTAAAAGAAGAATTTATTGTTTATTATTCAAAAGATCCTAAAAAATTAAAAGAATTTAAAAATAATTATTTGAATTCTACAGAATTAAAACAAGAAAAAGAAAAAGAAAATTTAGAAAAAAGTGAACAACTTAAAAAAATAGAAAATTTAGATGATAAATATTTTTATGATAAAAATCTAAAAGCTTTTAGTTTGAAAATGTATTATATTAAATCAGAAGATAATTTTACTGTTGCTGAAGCTATTGTTTCTGCTTTAAAAGAAAAATGAATAAAAGTTGAAGTTAATCCTATAAAATTAATAGAATTAAAAAAGAAAAATTTTAAGTGAGAAAAAGATTATGATATGATTTTGGCTCCAATTGATTTATGATATTTTAAATTCAATATTTCAGGTTATTTTCATTCTGGATATGCTAATAAATGATTTAATTTATCAAAAATAAGAGCTCCAGAATTAGATGCAGAATTTTTAGAATTAAATAAAGAATTTTTAACCCAAAAAGAAAAGTTAAAAAAACAATTTAAAATTTTAGAAATTTTAAAAGAAAAACAAGTTGTAAAAACTTTATATTCTGTTAAAAATACTAAATTTGTTGATAAAACAATAAAAAATTATAAAAATTATAAAGAAGTTCCTAATTATTTATATACAAAATTTTGATTAAATGATACTTACATTTTGTCTAAAAAAGAAATAAATTTTGATAAAAAAAGTGTTTTTTGATATATAACTTTTTTGAAAAATATTTTTTTATGAAATTATAAATAATAAAAATTATAAATAACAAAAAAAAATGTCTAATATAAAAAAAGATATTATTTATCCAGCTTGGAAGCTAATAAATGAAGATACAAAATTGAAAAAGGCATTTTTTTTCTCAGGTCTTTTTTCAGTTTTATTTGCTTCTATTATTTTGACTTATCAAGCTATTTATACTTATGTTGTTTTTTATAATCAAGAACAGGAAGCTATAAATAAAGTAAAAGATTTTTTTGAATCTTGATATTTTGTTGAAACAATTATTATCCTTTTTATTTTGTTTATTATTTATGAAACTATAATTCCTATTTTTGAATGATGATTTATAAAATATGTTGATTTAAAAAGAAAATGAAAAGATATAAGTATTTGAGATTTAATTGGTTTTTGAATACATAATTTTTTAAAAATTTTTGAATTTACTAATTTAACAGGTCAATTAAAATTTTTAACAATTTTGAATATTTATTTATTTTTAATCAGATGGTTTGATTGACAATTCATAAAAGCTATTAGTATTTTTATATTAATTTACTTATTCATAGCCACCATATTTAATATTTTGTTTATTTATGCAAAATATGAAATAGTTTTAGAAAAAAAATGAGTTATAGCTGCAATTACAAAATCTAGAGAAATAACAATTGTAAACTTTATAACAACAATAAAGCTATATTTTTTTATGTTTGCTTTGAATATTAGAGTACTAATAAATTTTGTGATAGTCTTATTTTTTCCTATTTTAATTTCAGTTTCTTTAACTTCAATAAGTTCAATTTATTTGAAATATTTATCAATATTTTTTATAGTAATTATTTTTTCTTGAGTAATTTTAATTTTATCATATCTGTCTTGAGTACTTGAAATTTTCAAAAATACTATTTGGTATAATGCTTATATAGAAGGAAAAAAGAAAGTTGATTTTATAAAGGAGTAAAAAAATAACCCTCTCTAGCTAAAGGCCAGAATGGGTTATTTTATTTTTAATTTAAAAATTTCTCTTCAAACAAGTTGTTTTTCTCTTTTATATAATAGACTTCAGACTTTTGTTTCTAATTTCAAATCATCAGAAAATATTTTTTGAATTTCTGTGTATTTATTCAAAATATTATAAATTTCTTCGAAATAAATATATCTTCCTATTTTTGTTCTTTCTCCCTTTGGGAGAGAGTTAGAGAGAGGGAGTTCCCAAAAAGGAAAACAAATAATTATTATTCAAGAAAAATTTAATTTTTGAAGTCAAGAAAAAAATCTTTCATAAAGTTCTTTTAATCTTTCTCTTTGCTCAAAAATTCTTTTTTCTGAAATATTATTTTGTGTCATAACTTCTCACAAATATCATTCTGTTATTATTAAATCAGCTTTTTTTTCTATTAAAATATTTTCTTCATGAATAAATTTTGCATTTTGTTTTACTATTTCAAAATAAAAATCTAGAGAATGTGTATTTTTTAATTTTCTTAAATTAGAAATAGAAGTTTCAACCATTCTATCACTTATATCACTTCAATAAACATTTTTAAATCACATCAAAGAAGCTTCAATTAAAATAGTTCAAAGTCCAACAAAAGGATCATAAATATTATCTTTCATTTCATTATTTTTTCCTATGTTTATCATCATTTGAGATAATTTTGGAGGAAGCATTCAAACTTGCATATCAGTTTGTTTTTCATAATCTCTTTTAGAATAATTTTCTATATCTTGAACCCAAAAAGTTTTTCAAAAAAATATTTGTTTTTCACTTGCTATAAAATTAAAATCTCATCATTTTGTGAGTAATTTATTATTTATAATTTGTGCTGAACTAAGGTTTTTATTTAAATCATTATTTGCAAATCTTGCAGATTTTTGTTTTTCTTTAAAAATTCTTTTAGATTTTTTTAAAAGTTCAGATAATTTTGTTTTAGAATTTCAAAAAATATTTATTGCATAATTAAATTTTGATTCAAAATTATTTGCTTCTAAAAATAAGTTTTCTAAAAATTCTTCTTTACTTTCTAATTTTTTTACTTCAAAAATTTTTATAATTCATCAAAGATTTTTAGCAATTTCTAGTATTTCAGTCTTTTCCAAATTTTCTAATATTAAAATTTGTTTATCATAAAAAAAAACTTTTTTATCTGGAAAAATATTTACTATTTCAGCAATACTAAGTTTAAACTCTCTTCAAAGTAAAAATCAAATCATATTTTTTAGTTAATAATTGTTAAATTTTTTTCAATTGTAAGGAGTTTTTGTTTAAAATCAAATAAATTTGAATATTTTGTCATAGCAAGTAAAAAACATATTGTGATTTTTAAGATTAAAATATCACTTTTAAATTAATTTTTATCTTTATCAATAATTTTATTTTTAGAAATAGAAGGAATCATTGCTCTTAATTTTTCTCAAGTTTTTTCTATTGGATGTTGTTTCATTTTTTCTCTACTAGCTTTTAATTCTTTATGTCAATTATCACATTCTTTTATAAATTCTTTAGCAAATTTTCAGTTTTGAATATTTTTTAAAGCTTTTTTCATAGCTTTTTTAGATTTTTTTCAAATAATTTTTGGTCAAGTATAAATATCTCAAAATTCAGCTGTATTAGAAATACTATATCTCATATCAGCTATTCAACCTTGAAACATCAAATCTACAATTAATTTCATTTCGTGTAAACATTCAAAATAAGCCATTTCTGGTGGATAACCAGCTTCAGTTAAAGTTTCAAATCAAGCTTGAACTAAAGAAGTCATTCATCAGCATAAAACAGCTTGTTCACCAAATAAATCAGTTTCAGTTTCATCTTTGAAATTAGTTTCAATAATCCCAACTCTAGCTCAACCAATTGCCATAGCATAAGATTTTGCAAGCTCCAAAGTATTTCCACTTGGATCTTGATGAACAGCAACTAAATCAGGAATTCAGCTTCCATTTTGATATTCTGTTCTAACTGTATGTCCTGGAGCTTTTGGAGCAACCATCATTACATTAATGTTTTTTTCAGGATTAATTCTTCCATAATGAATATTAAAACCATGACCAAAAGCAATAGTTGCTCAGTCTTTCAAATTTGGAGCAATATGTTCATCATAAATATCTTTTTGATATTCATCTGGAGCTAATATCATAATTACATCAGCTTTTTTTGTAGCTTCAGCCACTTCCAAAACTTCAAAACCTTTTGCTTTAGCTTTTTCCCAACTATTTCAATCTTTTCTCAAACCAACAATAACATTTACTCCTGAATCTCTCAGATTTTCAGAATGAGCATGTCCTTGAGAACCAAAACCAATAACTGCTACAATTTTAGATTTTATTAAATCTAAATTACAATCTTTTTCATAATATATATTTAGTGCCATAATATTTTTTATTAAAAATTAAAGTATAAATTTATAGTTTATTGTCATTTCAGACTTAATTACCACATTTTTAATCTTTCAAGAGTTTTTTTATTAAAAATTTAAATTACTCATAAATTTTTTTTAATAATTTAAAAATTTTAGCAATATATTTTTTTTCCCAATTTTTTTTTTCATTATCATTCATTTCAGACCAAGTTTTAGTTCTTCAATTTGCTATAAAAATACTTGATAATGGGTATCATATATTTTCTATATTTCAAAATTTATTTTTATCTATATATCATTCTTCTTTATGTAAAATAGAATAAGTTTCTCCATTAGGAAAAGATAAAGATAATACAGTTAAAAAATAACAAGAAGTATCATTTAAATTTAATATTTTTTCTTTTAAAAAATTTAAAAACTCATTTTTATTTAACTCTTTATCAAATTTTCATCACCAAGTTTTTACAGAAATTCAAGGTTTTCAATTTAATTCTTTTATAAAAAATCAAGTATCTTCACTTATTGTAACTATATTTGAATTTTTAGCCCAAAAAATTGCTTTATTTTGAAAATTTTCAATTAAAGAATATTTATTTTCTTCTACTTCTCAATCTATATTTAAATCATATGGAGATAAAACCTCATAATAGTCTCATAAAAAATTTTTATAATCTTCTATTTTTCACTTATTTTTTGAACCTATAAAAATTTTTTGTTTTTTATTAATATTTTTTTCCTTTATAAAATCATTTTTTATTTCTAATGTTATATTTTTCATATTAATAAAATTAAAAATTTAAATTATTTTTTTTAAAATTAATTTTCAAACTTTCCTTAACTCAACCAATTTAAATATTTTTCAATTTTTCAAGAAACTATATCTAAATAATAATTTTTTATTTTATTTGTCAAACTGTTTTTTTCTCAACTTGAAAAATTAATTTTTTTTCAAGAAAAAGTAATACTTCAAATAGGTGTTACTTCTGCTGCTGTTCCTACAAAAAATGCTTCATCAAATTCTTCTAAATTTTCTGGAATTATTTTTTCTTCCACAACTTTTATTCAAAATTTTTCTTCCACAATTTCTATAATTGTAGCTCTTGTAATTCCTGGCAAAATTGTTCAAACTTCTGGTGTAAAAATTTTATTTCATTTTATAAAAAAAATATTTTCTCCAGGTCATTCAGCAATAAATCAATCTGTATCAAGTAAAAGTCCTTCATCAAAACCTTCTTTTTTAATTTCCAAACTTACTAAAACATTATTATAATATCAACCTGAAATTTTTGCATTCATATCAGCTGTTTCAGGATGCATTCTTTTATATTTAGAGATTTTTACATCTATAGCTTTATCAGCCAAATATTTTCCCCAATTCCAAGCTGAAATAACAGTTTCAACACTTGCTCAAGTTGGATTTAGTCACATTTTTCAAGTTCAATAATATACAATTGGTCTCAAATATCAGCTTTCTATTCAAGATTTTTTAACAATATCTATACAAGCCTTTATTATTTCTTCTTTTGAAAAAGGATTTTTTAATTCTAAAGTATTTGCTGAATAAAATAATCTTTCAATATGTTCTTTTAATCTAAAAATTTTTGGTCAATTTGAAGTTTCATAAAATCTAATTCCTTCAAAAGCTCCTGTTCAATAATGCAAAGAATGTGTGAGGTTGTGGTCTGTAGCTTTTTCCCAAAAAATAAATTCTCAGTTTTTCCAAATATAAGGTGTTTTTATTTCCATAATTTTTATTTTAATTTTTTAAAGTTTCTTCATTATAATTATTTTTTATATTTTTTCTAATTTTTTTTTCTTTATTTTTATTTTGAATTTTTTTATTTTTTGAATAGAATAAGGGAAATATAAAATAATTTTAAAAAATAAATATGTCAAATAATGAAAACTATTAATATTATGAAAAAAATTAATATTATGAAAAAAAATATTTTAAAAACTACATTAATTTTAGGTTTATTAATATTATGAATAGCTTCATTTTGATTTATGACTTATGAAAAGTTAGATACTGATATTAATTATATACAGGCTAACTTTATTGCTGATTTTTATGATGATAGAAAAATTTTGTGATTTTCAGATAATGTTTTTGCTTGAAAAATTATTAAAAACTTATGAAATGCAAAAATTGAAAAATGAGGTTCAAAAGTACCAAGTACTTTATTTGAGATAGAAGTTTTATACAACATAAAAGGAAATCTTAAATGAAATGTAATTATTAAGCAAGAGGCTGGTTATGATAAATATGGTAATTTATTTATTCCAGAAGATACTAATTACATGTATGAATGAGATATATATTTAATATCTGTAAGATGAAATTCATTTACAGTAATGTCTCATCCAAATGGTAGTCATTTATTATCCTCTGATGATAAAAAAAATATTAATAAGTTAATTAAAGATAATAAAAAAATAAAAGATTTTAGAAAAGCATATAAAAATGAAATTTTTTATGAAGATGATTATAAAATTTGAACAGAAAAGAATGCTTATAAAAAATTATTAAAAGAAGAAAAAGAAAAATTTGAAAATATTGATAATGGTTTTACTTATTAATTTATATATTAATAAATTAAAATATATTTAAAAAAATTTAAACACTACTTAAATTAAAAAGTAGTGTTTTTTTATTTTCATAATTTTTATTTTTAAATAAACTATAATTAAATAGTTTCTTTTTTTGCAAAAAAAGAAAATTATAATATAATAATAAAAATATTAAAAATAATTATTTTCATATTGTTGAAGTAAATTCTCATTTTCCTAGATTATATATGTTAAATTTAAAAAGTCTTTTAGAACATAAATTAAAAAATGAAACAAAAATCTTTAGAAAATGTTTAAAAAAACTTTTTTTAAAAAATAATAAATATAAAAAAATAAATATAATTTATGATGAAAATATTCATTCTATAGATTATAATTTAAAATGTTTTTTAGAATTTTTTCCTGATATTATATGAAATATTTATAAAATATCTGATTTTGAAAATAAATTTGATTCAATAAAAAATGATTTAGTAAAAAATCCAAATATCTACAGGATGATTATAAAAATAGAAAAATTTGAAAAATAATTTATTTTTTTAATTTAACTAAATAAGACTTATTTTTTCAAAGATTTTTTTCAAGAGTTTTAAATTTTTCAAAAAATTTTGTTTGTGGTTTATATTTTAAAAATTTATAAGATTTTGTTCATTTAATAATAAAGGTATAAATTAGTGAATAAAGGCTTACAAAAAACATTATTATTATAAAAAATGGAAAGAGTAGAACTGAATAGAGATTTATTCTACAAAATAAAATATATAAAATTGAAAATAATAATATTTTAAATTCATTTGAAAAATTTAGTATGTAAATACTTTTATAAAGTATAATAGGAGTTATTATCAGATATAATAAATGACTAAAATATATATATAATTTTCTTGTTTTTATTAAATTTTTATTAAATTTTTTATATGTATTTTCATTAAAAATAAAATTTATAAAATGATTAAAATGGTATAGTAAACTACTATTTTTTAAAAAAAATTGTTTTAAATTTTTAATTGTTTTAACTTTTAATTTTATTCAATTTTTTTTAATATAATTAAATATATAGTATAAAAAAATTAATAAAATAAATAAAAAAGGGTTTTTATCATCTCATAATGAATCTATTAGTAATTTTATAATGATATATATTATAAAAAAAATAATAAATAAAGTTACAAAATAATATTTAAACCAACTTAAAATTTTATAAAATTTTTTCAAAAATCTTTCTACAAAAAATTTACTCAAAAGCTTTTTCTTTTCAGTTTTTCATAAAATATAATTTTGTGCATTTAGAAAATTATTTTTCATATTTTTTCATTTTAATTTTTTCAAATATTTATTTATATTATTTTACTACAAAGTGTTAAAAATAACAAAAAAAATCTTATCATTTTTTTTTGCAAGATTTTTTTTAAATATTTTCTTATTTTTTTTAAATTCTTAATTTATATTTTTTATTAAGAATTTTTTTTATTCCAAAACCACATTAACTTTTTCCAGAATATCACAATATGTTTTTTACTTGCTATGAACAAACTTTTTTCTTGACTTTTTTTTTAAAAAAATATAATTAAAAGGTAAGAAATTTAATTTATTAATAAAAAAAATATGAAAAAAATATGAAAAAGTATCTTAGTTATTATTTTAGTTTTAGGATTAATAAGCCCAAGTTTTGCAATAGAATATGATAAAAATACCATTAATCCTAAAATAGAAGCAATAAAAAAATATGAAAAACTTGAGAAAAAAATTGAAAAATATATTTGAAAAATAAATTCTGAAGAAAAAATTATAAAACTTTTAAAAAAAGTAGAAGATATGCTTTATATTTATGATATTGCTTTGGGAGGTTTTTCATCAGATGAGGAACAGTATATTTATTTAATATTAACTATTTTTAATGATGAATTAAATATTAAATTATTAGAATTAAAAAAAGAAAATTTAGATTTATATAATAAAAGAAGTGATGAAACAATAGAAGAAGCAATAAAAAGAATTTCTTTAAAAGAAACTAAAAATATTGATTTGATTGATTTTTCAAAATGTGAAATAAAAAAGGATTGAAATAAAATATATTTGAATTATAAGAAAAAATATAAAAATTTAGATTGTAATATTTCTAATACTGATAATGGCTTATTATGTGCAAATAAAAGTATGGCTTTTTATATAAAAGCACAAGAAAAATGTTGAAAATTTGTTACTACTAATACAGATATATTATGATATTTTTTATATAATTGAACTATTGAAAAAAATAAATTTGTTTTTAAGAAAATAAGTACAATTGAAGGAAATAATTATTTATCAACAATTGAAGATAAGGTAAACATAGAACTAATAAATGATAATGAAAAAGAATTACTAAAATCTTATATGAAATATACAGAGATTGATAGTGATAAAAATAATTATTATGTAAAAGTTGATAAAATAAATTGAATTTTCTTAAAAGGTAATGTTTTATCTAAAAATACTGAAAATTATAGTTCTTCTTATTTTCTTGCAATTAAAGTATTAAATAAATGGAAAGTAGTATTTGTTTGACAAGATTATCCTTTTTGTAAAAATATTGAAAAATATAATTTTCCAAAAAATTATATAGAATGATGCTTTGAAACTCCTACAAAATTTAAAAGTTATAAATAATTTAGATAAAAATATTAATTTTACAATTTTTTTAAAAAAAGTAAAATAAAAATTTTTAAAAAATAGTATATTATATTTTTAAAAAAATAAAAACTGTCTAAAATTAAAAAGACAGTTTTTTATTTTGTAAAAAAATAATTTTAAAAAAAAATATTATTTTCCAAAAAACTCTGTTAATTCAGGAACAATTTGTTTTTTTCTAGAAAGTCTGTTTTTTAAATCAGCTAAATTATTTTCTATTTTACAATTAAAAACTTTTTCTAAAATTTCAGAATCTTTTCAGTCTAAAACAATAGTTGTATTTTTTTCTGAAATAATATCTACAACCATAAGTATTATAAAATCAAGATTTGATTCTGATTTAATTTTTTTTAAACCTTCCAAAATTTCTTGTTTTCTTCAAAAAGCATAATTTGGATTTGTAGTTTCTAATGTTCAAACTCAAAGTTTTTGGCTACCAGATTCAAATTCTTTATAATCATATTTTATCAAATCTTCTACATTTATATCTCACAGATCAGATTTTGCATTAAACATTTCAAGAGCATATTTTTCCATATCATTTATACTTGAAATTTCAAGTAATTCTTTTGCCAAAATAATATCTTCTTTAGTTGTTGTAGCAGATTTGAAAAGTAAACTATCTGATAAAATACAAGAAAGTAGCATATCAGCAATTTTTGTAGAAATTTCAAAAGAATTTTCTTTATACATTTTATAAAGAATTGAAGCTGTTGAACAAAGTGTTTCAACTCTCATATTTATAGGAGATTTACTCTCAAAATTTATTTTGTGATGGTCAATAATCCATTCTACATTTAATTCTTTTATATTATCAAGAGTTTGAAAAATTTCATTATGGTCAACTAAACAAATATTAGTTCATTCAGGGAAACTAGTTTTTATTTCAGGAATTTTTAAATCTAATTTTTTTAAAATAAATTCAGTTTCTTTATTTAATTTTCATTGAATAAAACTAGTAGCTTTATAACCTAATTTTTCTAAAAAATCAGCAGCAACAATGGCAGACAAAGTACAATCTGTATCAGGAATTTTATGTCAAATAACTTTTATTTCTTTCATAATTTTTTAATTATTAATATATAAATATCTACATTATACAAAAAAAAATATTTTTTCAAAAAAATTTTATAGCTTTTTTATTTTAACTTTTTTTTTGCATAAAAATAAAAAATTAATAAACTAGAAAAAATACTTTAAAAATTATAAAAAAAATGTTAAAACAATTTTATCTTAAAAAACCAAAAAATTTAAATATAAAAAAATGGACAATAAAACCAGTTTGTTCTGTATGTAATAAAACAAATGGTAAAATCAATAAAATAGTAAAAGATGAAAATTATATAAAATTTTTAGAAGTAATTGTAGAAAATATTTTATCAAAAAGATATGAACAAATGAAAGATTTGTTTTCACATGAGTATAATAATTTAAAGACTAAATATGGAATATGATGAAAAAAAATTGATGAAATAAGAAAAGATTTAAAATTATTTTTAGAACAAAAAATTTCTAGTTGAGAAATAAATTATGAAAATTATAAAGATAATATTTTTATTAATCAAATATTAAGTCTTGTAAATTTAGAAAAAGATGAAAAAGAAAAAGATAATGAATTTATAAAATTAATAAATAAAATTACAAATTATACTTTTACTAGTTTAGAACATTATATTAATTATAGATTTTATGATGGATTCTTAAAAACTAATAATATTAGTATATTAGATTGAGTCAATATATTAATAGTAAAAATAAAACAGTTAGAAAAAGAATGAAAAATAACAAAAGAATTACTAGAAATTCATAAAGATTTTTATAATCTTTTAAATTCTGAAATTATAGTAATAAATCCTAATATAAAAAATTGAGAAAATTTTTCAAGAGATAAAATAAAATTTGTTTTGAATGATGATAAAAAAGAAATAATAACTCAACCTCCTACTAATAAAATGTGAATAAAAAAGGAAGAGGAAGGTTTTAATAAAAAATTTTCTAAAAAAGATACTTATTTTACTATGCTTGATAAAGTTTTTTATAGACTTAAAAATAATATATCAACAAAAATTATACCAGAAAATGAAATGATGGAATCTATAAAAAATATTTTAGAAAAAGAAGAATATTCTATAACTACATTTTATATAGATGTTTTAGATGAATTAGAAGAAATTATAGAAAAAAATCCTTTACAAAATAATATAAAAAAAAGTTTGATTACTGATTTAAAAAAATATATAAATGATAATCCAGATTATTAAAAAATTAATAAACTAAAAAAATACTTTTTTAAAAAATTCTAAAAAAAACTCTAAATGCAAAAATTACAAAAAAATACTTTTTATAAAAATACTTGAAATATTTTTTCAAGGACTTTTTTGTTGAAAGAAAATTTTGAAAAAAATAATGCTAATTTGGTTGTTGTTGATAGTACAAAAATAGCAAATAATTATAAAAAGATTTTTGATTATTTATGAGTTAATATAAAAATTGTAAATAATATTTCTGATTTAATTAATATTTTTTTTAATAAAACAGGGAATTATTTAGTAGAAAAAAATTTTTTTGAAAAACATAATTTAGAAAATTTTTACAAACTAGAAAATTATTTTTCTTTGAAAATTACCTCACCCCAACCCTCTCCTTTAGGAGGAGAAGGAGAAGCTCAAGAAAAAAAATTGACTCTTGAAGAAATTTTAAAAAAATTAAATGATTTTTGATATAAATTTTCTGATTATATAGAAGATTTTACTTTTAATAAAACTGGAGATATTTTAAGTATTTGACTAGAAAAAAAAGAATATAAAATAAGTTTTTGGTGAGATGAAGTTGAAAGTATTGATGTAATCCCCCTATCCCCAGCCCTTTCCCCCCAAGGGAGAAAGGGAGTAGAGCAAAAAAATATTCCCTCTCCCTTGGGGGGAGGGTTAGGGAGGGGGCAAATTTATTTCTGAGAAAATAAAAAAATAAATTTTTCTTATGAAATAAAACCAGAATTAAATGAAGAATTAACCCAAAAAATAAATGAAACTTGAATAAATGTTTTTCTTTTAAATATAGATTTTTATGAATTTTCAGAACAAATTTTTGAAAAATTAGATGAGGCTGTTATTTTTTCTGATACCTTTAATTCTTTCTCCCTTGGGGGGAAAGATGCCTGAAAGGCAGATAGGGGGATTAAAAATCTTGATATAAAAGATATTTATATAGATAATTTAGAAAAATTTACAAAAATTTTAAAAGAAAATAAGAAAAAAATAACTATTTATACTAGAAATGAAAAGGTAATAAAAAATTTTTTAGATTATAATAATATTTTTTGAATAGAAATTTTTGAAACAAAGTTGAATAATTTGAAGAGTTTTGAAATACCAAATATTATCCCATCCCCAGCCCTTCCCTTAAGTCTAAGGGAAGGGAGTAAAAAAGAAAAATGAAGAATAATTATTTGTGACGATAATATTTCTAGAATTTTTATAAAAAAAAGATTAAAAAAATCTATTGT
Organism: Candidatus Altimarinota bacterium; assembly: GCA_027066455.1. Taxonomy (GTDB): domain Bacteria; phylum Patescibacteriota; class Gracilibacteria; order BD1-5; family UBA6164; genus JAMONT01. The sequence continues at coordinate 11,911 of JAMONT010000073.1, read as the reverse complement.
GAAAGAGCTTGATTTGCTTATGCAAATAAAATTTTGAGATTATGTTGTACATTTGAATCATTGAGTTTGAATTTTTAAAGGAATTATAGAAAGAGATTTAGCTTGAATAAAGAGAGAATATATTGAAATAGAATATGCTAAAGAAGATAAATTATTTGTTCCTATAATTGAAATTTCTAGAATAAATAAATATGTTTGAGTTGAAAATCCTAAATTAACTGGTTTATGATGAGCTGAATGGACTAAAAAAATTTCTAAAGCTAAATCTGAAGTTTTGGCTATGGCTTCTGAAATTCTGGAAATTTATGCTAAAAGAAAATTGGTGAAAGGTTTTGCTTTTATGGATTATAAAGATGAACAAATAAAATTTCAGCAAAGTTTTGATTTTAATTATACTAATGACCAAATAAAAGTTATAGAAGAAATTTTTACAGAAATGAGTTTGGAAAATCCTATGGATAAATTACTTTCTTGAGATGTTGGTTTTTGAAAAACTGAAATAGCTTTTAATGCTATTTATAAGGCAATTTTGAATGGAAAACAAACGGCACTTATTAGTCCTTTGGTTGTTTTGGCTTATGAACATTATGAAAAAGCTTTGGAAAGATTTGCTAATTTTCCTATAAATATTGAAGTTTTAACTAGATTTGAAAAACCTTCTAAAGTTAAAATTATTTTAGAAAAATTGAGAACTTGAAAAGTAGATTTGATTGTTTGAACTCATAAACTTTTGAATGAAAGTGTGGAATTTAAAGATTTGTGATTAATGGTAATTGATGAAGAACATAAATTTTGAGTGAAAGATAAGGAAAAAATAAAGGAATTTAGAGGAAATTTGGATTTACTTTCTATGTCAGCAACACCAATTCCAAGAAGTTTGAATATGGCTTTGAATTGATTAAAAACTATTTCTATGCTTACAACTCCACCTGTTTGAAGAAAAGCAATTGAAACATTTGTTACAAAATATGATGAAAAAATTATTAAAGAAGTTGGGCAAAGGGAATTTGAAAGGGAAGGGCAATTATTTTTTATACATAATAGAGTTGCAACAATTGATTCTATGAAAGCAAAATTGGAAAAAATTTTTCCCCTAAAAAAAGTTGTAATAGTTCACGGACAATTAACTTGAGATTTACTTGAAGACAGGATTTTGGATTTTAAAAGGAAGAGCTATGATATTCTTTTGGCAACAACTGTAATTGAAAATGGTATTGATTTTCCTAATGTAAACACGATAATTATAAATGACGCTTATAGATTTGGGATTAGTCAAATTCATCAATTAAGATGAAGAGTTGGTAGAAGTGATAAGCAGGCTTATTGTTATTTGCTTTTTAGAAAAGAAAAATTGAATGAAGTGTCAGCAAAAAGACTGAAAACAATTGTTGAGTATACACATTTAGGTTCAGGTTTTGAATTGGCTTTGAAGGATTTAGAAATTAGATGAGCTGGAGATATTTTGTGATTAAAACAATCTGGACAGGTAAGTGAAATTGGTTTGAATTTATTTTTAACAATGCTTGAGGAAAAGGTTGAGGAGATGAAGAAAAAATCCCTAGCCCTAATAAATCAGACCTCACCCCAACCCTCTTCTTTGGGAGGAGAGGGAGTAGCATCAGAAAAAGAAAAAATTATTCCGGCTATTATTGATTTGAATATTTGAGCTTTTATTCTTGATAATTTTTTTAGTTCTAGTTTGGATAAAATAAATTTTTATAGAGAAATAGAATTAGTGAATTCTTTAGAAGATTTAAATGAAATTATAAAAGATTTCAAAGAATTAAATAATGATTTTCCACCAGAAACTAATAATTTATTTTTACTTTTAAAATTGAGATTACAAGCAGGGAAATATAATATTTCTAATATTAAAAAAGTAGGGATTAATTATCAAGTGGAGTTTAAAACCCCCCTATCCCAACCTTTCCCCCCAAGGGAGAAAGGAGTAGCTACAAAAAGTGAAAAAGATGAAGAAATAAAAATATTAAAAAAGTTTTTAGATTTAGATAAAAAAGCTAATTTTTCAGTTTTTACAACAAAAATTGTTAGAAGCTCAACAAAAAAATATTCTTCTGATTTGGCTTTTATAAATTATTTAGATGAAATTTTAAGTGGAAGAAAAGTGAAAATAAAAAGAGTTTTGAGAAGGAAATAAAAAAAGAAGAAAAAAATTGATATTTTGAATTTTTAAGTATAATGAAAAATATATTTATATTTAAAAACAATTTAATAAAAAAAATAAAAATGAAAAAAATAATTATACTTTTAATGATATTGTTTTGATTACAATGACTTGTAAATAATATTTATGCAGAAAATATTAAAAATACTGAACAACAATTAGAAGAAAATCTGGAAAAACAAGAAAAAAAAATTGATTTAAAAATTTTTAAAAATGTAAAAAGTGAAATTAATATTTGAGAAAAAATTAAAATAGATTTTACAAAAATATGAAAAAAATTGAATGAAAAAGAAGAAAATAGATATACTTTTAAATGGATTATTAAATGAAAAAAAGATGTTGAAGGTGCAATTTTAGAAACTAGTTTTGAAAATTTTTGACAAAAAACTATAAGTTTAGAAATTTTTGACACTAAAAAAAAGAAAATAGTTTTTGATAAAAATAATAAAGAAATTAATTTTTTTGTTTATGAAAAAATTATTCCATTTATTTTTTCAAAAGAAACAAAAAAAAGTAGAATAGAAAGTTTTGTAAATTATCATAAACTTTCAGGAACTTTGATTTATAAAATTTGATATTTTTCTATTGATGATATAGCACTTAGTAATATTTTGACAAAAATAGAAAATTTTCAAAAATTAAAGTGAGAAAAATCTGATTATATTTGACTTTGGTGATGAAAAGATTTTATTTCTTCTATTTTTTCAAAAATTGAATTAGATAAAAAAATAAAAAAAGATGATAGTGAATACAATTTTTTAGCAATTTCAAGTTTTAATATAAAAATTTTAGATAATTATTTAAATAATTTTGTTTCAAATAAAACTTGGCTTAAAACAGTAATAATTTGAAACGAAAAAATTTCTGATAATCTTGATAAAGAATTAGAAATAGAAGAATTAAAAAAATTTTTTATAAAAAATTGATATGAAAATGATTTTCAAGATGTGAGATTGCTTGATACAGAAATTAGTAAATATTTATTTATTTCTAATTTTATAAATAATCTTTCAGGACAAGGTTTTGATACACTTTCGATTTATATATTTATATTATTTCCTTTTTTGCTGACTCTTATATGATTTATAAAACATTTTATAGGTTTTTCAACACTTTGAATTGTTATTCCTTCAATGCTTATAATAATTTTTTTCAAATTTTGAATTTTGACAACTAGTTTATTTTTCTTCTTTTTTATATTTTTTAATGTTTTTTTATCAAAAATTTTTTCAAAATATATTTTGCTTTATACTCCAAAAACTAGTATGATTTTGATTATAAACATAATTATTTTTATGATTATAGTAAATGTTTTATTTAACTATAATATGATAAATCTTAATATGAATAATATTTTTTATTTACTTTTATTTATAGTTATTTCTGAAAGAATAATAAGTGTAATTTTATCAAAAGAATTTTCAGAATACAAATCTGGGATTTTTACTACTTATTTTGTTGCTTTAATAATTTTTTTGATTTTTTCGATTTGATACTTAAAAATATTTTTGCTAGCTTTTCCTGAAATAATACTAGCTTTGATACCTTTGAATTTTTTAATTTGAAAATTTACTTGATTAAGAATTACAGAATATTTTAGATTTAAAGAAGTAATTCAAAATATGGAAGAATAAAAAATTTATAAAATACTGAAAAAAAACTTGAAAAAAAGTTTTTTTTTTGTAAACTTTGCCAAGTTTTAAAAAACATTAATTAAATTTTTAGAAAAACATTAATTAAATTTTTAGAAAAATTAATTTTATATAGAATAATAATAAAATTTTGAATAATATAAAAAAAATAACTTCCTTTTTATTTAAGTTGTTAAATTGGCTTTTTATTGGGTTAACTCTAGCATTAGTTTTTATATCAATTTTTAAAAAAGAATGGATAGAAACTTTTATTGAATGGATGAAAAATATTGTTGAATGACTTTGAAGTTGGAATTATTTGATTTCTTTTTTAACAAGTTCAATAGAATCTTTTCCTGTAATATGAATGGTATTTCCAGGACAAAATTTACTTTTAATAGTTTGATGATTTTTTTGAGAAATCAGTTATACAAACTTAATTTTTGTAATAATTACAGCTAGTTTATGAGCAATTTTTTGAAATTGGATATGATATATTTTGTGAGCAAAATATTGAGATAAATTTTTTGAAAAATATTGAAACCGGTTTTGAATTTGACTTACGGAAGTAAAATATTTGAAAGCTTGAATAGAAAAATGGTGAGTTTGGTGAATAACTTTTGGTAAGTTTCATCCTTTAACAAGAGCTTTTTTACCATTTATAGCTTGAAGTATGTGAATGAAAAAAACATCTTTTGCTATTTATAATATAATTGGTTCAGTAATTCGGGCTTCAACTATAATAATAATGTGAGTAATTTTTATTTCATATTATAAAATATTTTTAGATAATGCTTGATACATAATGATTTGAATTATGGCTATAATTTGAACATATATATATATTTTTAAAAGAAAAGAATTTAAAAAATATTTAGATGAAAAAAATAAAGAAATAGAAGCTATGGTTGAAAAAAAGAAGGAAAATAAATAATATAAATTATAGAAAAAATATGAATAAACAAAATATAGAAATAAAACAAAACAATAAAATTGTTATAAAACCTAAAAAGAAAAAATTAAAATGATTTTTTTTAGGGCTTTTTTGAGTTTTATTAATTATATTTATTTTTATATCTGTTTTAAAAAGTTTATGATTTTTAAATGTAACAGAAATTGTTCAAAATGTTAGTTGAATTTCTGCTGAAAAAATAAAAAATTTAAAAAAGAAAAATGGAAGAATAAATATACTTGTTGTTTGAAGATGATGAGCTAGAAATGATGCTCCAAACTTGACAGATTCTATAATTTTGGTTTCTATTATTCCTGATAAAAAAATTGTTACAATGTTTTCTATTCCTAGAGATTTGTATGTAAAATATGGAAAATATGGAAAGTGAAAAATAAATGAAATATATTCTTATTGATTAGGAAAATATTGAGAAACTGATAAAGCAATGAGTATTTTAGAAAAAAAAGTTGAAGAAATTACTTGAGAAAAAATTAATTATTATGTTAATTTAGATTTTGATTGATTTGTTAATATTATTGATAATTTATGATGATTAAATGTTCAAGTTCCTGAAACAATAGTTGATAGAGAATATCCTAGATGAATTGGCTATACAACATTTATTCTTAGAAAATGAAAAAGATTACTTGATTGAGAAACAGCATTAAAATATGCAAGAAGTAGACATTCTACAAGTGATTTTGATAGATCAAAAAGACAACAATTAATAATAAAATCTTTGAAAGAAAAAATAAATGAACTTTGATTTTTTGAAAGTGCTACAACTATAAAGGATTTTTATAGTTCTTATAAAAAATATTTTAAAACAAATTTAACTTTCAAAGAAGTTGCTTCTATTTGATTGTATTTAAAAGATATTCCAAAAGAAAATATTCTTTCTTTCAATTTAAATAATACTTGTTCATTTGGTGTTGCTAGATGTAAAATGGGTTGATTTTTATATGTTCCTGAAAGAGCTTTGTTTTGATGATTATCAGTTTTATTACCTGTTTGAGCTGATATAACAAATGTTTCTAATTATGATTTGATATGAAAATTTACAAATATAGTTTTTAATCATCCTGAAATATATATTAATAAAACAAAAATTTGAATTTATAATTCAGTTTGAGTTCCAGGACTTGCTACTAGATTTGCTTGAAATCTGAAAAAATATTGATTTTCAGTTGATTTAAAAAATATTTGAAATGTTCGAGAAAAAAAGTATGATGAGACAGTTATTAATTATAATAATATAAAAACTTTTAATAAAACATTTATAGTGCTTTGATATTTTGTTTATTGAAATGTAAAAAAAACTGATTTTCCTCTTTATAGTAAAAATAATGAAACTAAAATAGAAATTATAATTTGAAAAGATTATAAAAATTTAATAGAAAATTTGGAAAAATAATTTTGTATTCACAAAAATTTTAAACTTAAAATTATAAACTATGTCAGATTTTAAACATAAAAAAATAAATAATTCTTCTAGTAGTTTTAGCTCAAGAGTTAATTCTAGAAGAAATAATGCTTCTAAAACAAAACTTGTAAGAAGAAAAATAGTTAAAAAAAGAGTTTCTAATACTTCTGAGTCTAAAAGAAGTTTTTTGTGAGCTTTAATAAAAAATGTACTACTTTTTTCTTTATTTTTCTTTTTTATAATAATTATTTGAACAATTTTATATGTTTATTTTAATTATTATAAAAATTTGCAAGATATTACAGATATAGAAAAAGTTCAATTATCTGAATCTTCAGTTGTTTTAGATAGAAATTGAAAAGAACTTTTTACTATTTTTGATAAAGAAAAAAGAACTTATGTTTATTATGAAAAAATTTCACAAGATATGAAAAATGCCATAATAGCTTGAGAAGATAAAACATTTTATACAAATCCTTGAGTTGATATTAAATGACTAATTAGAGCTGTTTATATAGCTGTAAAAAGTGGTAGATCTCCTAGGTGAACTTCAACAATTTCTCAACAGCTTATTAAAAATATGCTTTTAACAAATGAGAGAAAAATAGATAGAAAAATAAAAGAGGCTCTTTTAGCTTATAAATTAAATGAAAAATATCCTAAAGAAAAAATATTAGAATTGTATTTAAATAAAATTTCTTTTGGTTCAAATGCTTCTTGAATAGAACAAGCAGCAAAAACATTTTTTGGAATTTGAGCTGATAAATTAGATATTTTACAATCTTCATATTTGGCTTCTCTTCCAAAATGACCTACTTCTTATTCTCCTTATAGATATTATTCTAAATTAAATTGATTTTTGTATATTTATAATAAAAATAAAGAAAATATAGATATTGAGGAACAAAATTTTGAATGATTAAAACTTGTTAATTTAGAAGATATAAAAAGAAATAAAGAAAATGTAGATAAATTTAAAAAATTTATAAATAATTTGAGTTTAGAAAAAATAGATGATGAAAATATAAAAATATGTTGAATTAATAAAAAAAATTTGAAAGAAATTTCTAATATAGATACAAATGGTTGTATTATTACAGAATATAATCATTTATATACAAAAAGTTGATGAAGAGGTTTTTTGAATAATATAATATTCAAACTTGAAAATGATTTAATTATGGAATATCAAACTGGAAGAAAAGACTTTATTTTAACAAGAATGTTAACTGATAAGTATATTACTTTTGAACAATATAAAAAAGCACTAGTAGATTCTATATGATTTAAATTCAAAAAAAATGTTCAAAATATAAAATATCCACACTTTGTTTTTTATGTAAAAGAATATTTAGAAAAAAAACATGGTAAAGATTTTTTTGCAAAATGATGACTTAGAATTTATACAACTTTAGATCCAGAAATTCAAGATAAAGCTCAAAAAATTATTGAAGAATGAGTTAGAACAAATAAAGCAAAGTATTTAGCAAAAAATGCAGCTCTTATCAGTATTGATAACAAAACTTGAGAAATTTTAGCTTATATATGATGAGTTGATTATTACAATGAAAAAAATTGAGGAAATGTAGATATTTTAACTTCAAAATTGCAAGCTGGTTCAGCTTTTAAACCACTGATTTATTCTCTTTGAATTGATACAAAAGCAATTTGAGACGGAACTCCTATTTATGATTTAAAAACAAATTTTTCTGCCCCATGATCTAAAAAATATGAACCTCAAAATTTTGATTGAAGGTTTAAATGAAAAATGACAATAGCTTCTGCTTTGAATAGTTCTAGAAATATTCCTGCTATAAAAATGTATTTTATGGCTTGATGAACAAAAAAGATAGTTCTATATTTAGAAAAATTATGAATAAATACTTTAGATATAAATTGAGATTATGGACCTAGTTTATGACTTTGAACTTGACTTATAAAGCCTTTAGAATTAGCACAAGTTTTTAGTGTTTTTGCTAATATGTGAAAAAAAGTAGAAATAACTCCAATATTAAAAATTGTTGATTCAAGATGAGAATTGCCTTTAGAAACAAAAACAGAACCAGAACAAGTATTAAATGAATCTACAGCTTTTATAATGAATTATATTTTAAGTAATAAAACAGGAAAAAGACCTTCTGGTTGGAATAAATTTATGACTTTGAAATGAAGAACTATGGCTGCAAAAACATGAACTTCAACTGATGTAAGTAAAGAAAAATGAATAAAAGTTCGTCCAAGAAATCTTTGGACAATATGATATACTCCAGCTGTAACAACTGTTGTTTGGGCTTGAAATACTAACTGAAAACCATTATGATTAAAAGCATCTTGACTTGAATGAGCTTGACCAATGTTATATAAATTTATGGATTATATAACTACAAAAAAAACTTCTTGAGATTGGAAAGCTCCAAAAACTGTAAAAAGAATTTCAATTTCAAAAATGTCTTGATTATTATCAAGGTGAGTTTGATGAGTCTCTTCATATTTTACAAAAAGTCCAAAAAAATATGATAAAAGTTATTCTTCAATAAAAATAGATTGATTATGTAATGGGAAAATAACAGAGTTAACTCCAAAAGAGGATATAAAAATAGTTCGTATTGTAAATTTGAATTCTATAAATACTAATCTTTGAATAAAAGTTCCTAATTGAAATAATTGGAATAGAGTTGTTAGAAGTTGGTGAAAAAGAACAGGAAAAATTTGAAATAGTATAACAAATTATGATTCTTTAAAAGAATGTGATAGAAATCCTGCTTTGATGGCAAAATCAAATGTTATTTTACTTAGTTATTTTGCTAATCCACAAAATATATTAGTTAATTGAGCTAATTATATTCAAGTATGATATAAAAGTGCTTTAAAAATTAAAAGAATAGAAATATTATTAAATTGAAATAAATTACTAAAAACAATAAAACCAAAAAATAAATCTGGAGTTTTTAAATGAAATATTTATATTCCAATTTGAATTAGTTGAAAACATACAATAACAATAAAAGCAATTGATGAAGTTTCAAAATCATATGTTATTTTAAAAGAAATTTTGGTTTCAGCAACTGATAATATTCCTCCAAAAATAATTTTAACAAATCCAAAATCTTGAATTATAAAAATTTATCAAAATAATTTTTTTAATCTAAGGTTTAATATAATAGATGAAACAAGTGTAAAATCTACAAATGTATTTTTAAACTGAAATATTTTAAGAGCTTGACTTATTTGAAATAATTTTACTATTCCAATAAATTCATCAAATGATATTCCAGTTTGAAATCATATAATTAAAATTGTATGAATTGATTGAAAATTTAATAAAGGTTACAAAAAAATTGCATTACAAGTTCTTCCTCCAAATTGACCATTAAAGGAAAAAACTGTAGAAAAAAAAATTAAGGAAGAAACAGTAAAAACTTTAACTCCAGAACAAAAAAAGCAAATGGAAAAACTTAGTCCAGAGCAAAAGAAAAAAATAGAAGAATTATTAAAAAAGCAAGAAAACTAGAAAAAATAAAATAATAATTTAAAACAAAACATTATGCTATACATTGTTGCAACACCAATTTGAAATTTATGAGATATAACTTATAGAGCTGTAGAAATTTTAAAATGAGTTGATTTTATTGCTTGTGAAGATACTAGAACTTCAATAAAATTATTAAATCATTATGATATAAAAAAGCCTTTAATCTCCTTTCATTCCCATTCAGGGAAAACAAAAGTTGATAAAATAATTTCAGAATTGAAAGCTTGAAAAAATTTTGCTCTTATTTCTGATGCTTGAACTCCTTGATTTTCTGACCCTTGATATATTTTGATAAAAGAGGCTTTGCAATCTGATATAGAAATAATTCCAATTCCTTGAGTAACAGCTTTTGCAACAGCACTTATGTGAAGTTGAATGCCAATGAATCATTTTTTATATTTATGATTTTTGCCAATAAAAAAATGAAGACAAACTTTGTTTAAAAAATTAGTTGAAAGAAAAAAAGAAAAAAATCCTGAAACAATAGTGATTTATGAATCTGTTCATAGAATTATTAGAACTTTAAATGAAATGCAAAAATATTTTTCTGAAGAACATTCTGTTGTGATTTGAAGAGAATTAACTAAAAAATTTGAAGAATTTATAAGATGAAGTTTGAAAGAAATTTTAGAATATTTTGAGAAAAATAAAGGAAAAATAAAAGGAGAATTTGTAATTATGTTTTAAAAAAAATTATGAAAAAAAACAAAAAATTATATTTAAAGAATAGAAAGTTATATTTAAAGAATAAAAAAGCCTTTAGTCTTGTAGAATTAATTATTGCAACTGTTATTTTAACAATAGGAGTTTTTTGAATTTCAGCACTTTTGACAAATACTCAAAATAATATAAATAATATTCAAGAATATTCAAAAAAAGAAGCATTATTTTATAGTGTTTTTGAATGTTTTAAAAGTGAAAAAAATTTTTTTAATTTGAATAATTCAGAAAAATATTGAGTAAATTTTTGAACAAATTTAACAGATTGTAATATTATTTTAAATTGAATAACTAAAACAGTAATAAATGGTTTAGATTATTATTTTAAAGCTGAAATAATAGAAAAAACTTCAAATGAAATTAAAGTAAAAATTTTTGTTAATGATAAGGAAAAACTTTTTAAAATATTTAAGTAAAAAATTATTTTTTTAACTTATATTTTTAAAATATAAAAAAATTAAAAAGGGAATTATCGCATTTTTAAATTCTTCTGAAATTTCTATTTTTTGGCTTATTTCTTTTATTTTTTTTAAAACATCATTATTTATAGAACTTATAGAATTTAATATATTTTGTTTTTCAGAAAAATTTATAAGTTTTTCTGGAGTTAAATCTTTTATATTTAATATTTTTTTTAAATTAGAATAATCATTTTTTGTGCTAATTTCTTCAATAATTGTAGTTTCTAATTTTTCTAGAAAAATTTTATTTTCTCAAATAATTTCATTTTTATTTTGATTAAAAAATTCTTCTAAAAATCAAATAATTTCTTTTTTAATTTTATTTTTTTCTGCACTAAGTTCTATTAAATTATAATTTCTATAAGGATCTAATTTATTCATATAATCATTATATTTTTTATCTTCAAATTTTTCTATAGTAAAATTTTTTTTATCAAAATTATTTATTGTATTTTCTATTTTTTCAATTTTTTCTAGTAAATTTTTTAAATCAGAAAAAAAATCTGTTTTATTTTCTATTTTTATGGAAGGTTTAGATGTTATAACATTCATTTTTATTATTTTATGAAATTAAAAAACTTTTTTCTTAAAATGATTTTAACATAAAAAATAATTTAAATCAAAAAATAGTCAAGAACAAAAACAACTTTTTTCTTTACTATTTTTTTATTAATATATAATATGAAGTATAAAAAATATTTTTTAAAAAACATTTATGAAAAATAAAAAAGCCTTTACTCTAGTAGAACTAATAGTAGTAATAACAATATTATCAATATTGGCAACAATTTGATTTATTTGATACTCTTCTTATTTAGGCTCTTCAAGAGATACCAATAGAGTTTCTCAACTAAAAAATATAAGCCAATCTTTAGAAATTTATTCAGCAAAAAAATCTTTACCACTTCCAGAAGATAGTGTAGAAATAAAAACATGAGCAAAAATAATAGCTTATCAAGGTTATGTATGAAAAAATATAATAGAACAAATAAATTATAGTACAGAAG
>JAMONT010000072.1 GCA_027066455.1 Candidatus Altimarinota bacterium | reverse complement strand
TTAAAAAACTATGAAAACAATATTAGTAGATGCTTATAATACTTTTGTTACAAATGAATGAATTAATTTTGAAATGCAAAAAATGCTAAATAATTTTGAAAATAAAAAAATTATTTTAACTAATGCTGATGAAAAAAAACAAAAAGAATTAGGTTTAGTTAATTTACCTTATGAAATGTTTAGCTGAAATTTTAATCCTTTAAAAACAGATAAAAAATTTTATGAAATTTTTCTTGAAAAATATAGTTTAAAATCTTCAGAACTTATTTATTTTGAACATAATTTAGAAGCTGTTAAAAGTGCTAGAAGTGTTTGAATAAAAACTTTTCATTATGATAAAGATAAAAAAGATTTAGTTAAATTAGAAGAATTTTTGAAACAGGAAATTTAGAGAAAGTAAGTTTCAAAAGAAAAAATAATTTATAAATAATAAAAAAATGAATATTCCGAAATCTATTAAAACAGATTTAGGAACAATGATACAAGATTTAAAATGAATAAATCAAGAAATAGATATAGGCAACTATCATAATATAAAAGATATAGATGATGTTATATCTGATTTACAAAAATTACAAAAAAATATTAATAATAATTTTGAAACTCATTTAAATGAAATTTATAATAAAACTTGTGCAAAATTACAAAAAATAGTACCTGATATTTCTACTTTTAATGAAAAAGAAAAATTAGTAAAAAAAGTTACAAAAGTAGTTTCTTATTTATATAAATTAAAATTAGATACTTAGATAAACATTTGAAATAAAAAAATTAAGCCAAAAACTTTTGAAATTTTAAATAAAAAGAGTATTATAGTTTTTAATAATTTTTTAACAAAAAAATATGCTAAAAAAATTTTTAATGATATTCTTTGTAAGTCTTTTAACTATAAATAGTACAAATGCTTGGATTGGACTTGTTGCTGAAAGTTGAGATTTATTAAATGTTTCAAAATGGAATGAAATGATAACTAAACTTAATACAAAACTAGAACAATCAAATATTACTTGAACTTGAAATGTTGTAGTTACTAATTCTTGAACAGGTGTTGTTATTAGTTTGAGTTGATGAGTTTCTTGAATTAATACAGAAAATATTACTGTTACAGATTGAACTTGTGCCACAACTACTATAGATCATAATAAATTTATAAATGCTTATGCTGAAATAGTGACTCTAACTCTTGGTACTGAAATTGCTCCTGTATGAACTATAGATCCTGATGTAACTAGTACTTGAGATGCAAATCTTATAAATAATAATTATACAGACCTTATTTATAATAATTCAAATACTTGAACAGCAAATAAATCTTTACCAGCTGTAGATTTATGAGCTTCTGTAGCAGCTTGATTAGTAAGAATTTATTGGTGGAGTCCTAGTTCTTATGGTGTTACTAATTGAGTAATACAATGAAGTACAGATTGAACTACTTGGGTTAATTTATTTACAGGAATATCTAAAACATCTTGAGTAACTTGAGATTATAATGATTATGTTGTAAGTGGTTCTTATAGGTATTATAGATTATATTCTATTTCATCTGTAAATGCTACTTATTTTGTAATATCTGAATTAGAAGTTTTTAGTGTTTGAACTTCAACAAGTGAATTTTTTAATGTTTTTAATAGAAATATAGAAATTAAAAATAATTGATGAAAAGTAGAAATATGTAATAATGATGGTTCTAATCTTAATATAGAAGTAAATTGATTACAATAAAATTTTAAAATAATACTATTATTATACTTTTTAATAATTTTTTAATAAAAAAATATGCTAAAAAATTTTTTAATAATGTTATTTATAAGTTTTTTAATGGTAAATAGTGCAAATGCTTGGCTTTGACTTGTTGCTGAAAATTGAGACTTATTAAATATTTCAAAATGGAATGATTTTGTTAATGAAAAATTATCTATAATTGATTTAAAAGCTTGAAATAATATTACAGTAATTGAAAATTGAGGTGATATTTTCATAAACAAAGCAATTGCTGTTTCTGTTCCTTTTATTTGAACAACAACTCAGGTAGAAATTCCAGCAGAGGCAACTACAACTATTACTTTGGATTGAGAAAATTTTGAATCTGGGTCAGTTATTACCATTTCCTGATTAACAGTAAATTCTATAAATGTTCTATCTCCAATAGAGATAGAAATAAATTTAACAACTTGAGTTTCTTTATGAGAATTTGATGTAGTTGTAGAAAATAATTGAAAATTAAATACACTTTGGGTAAATAATGGACAAAATCTAATAAAAGTTGTTCCAGTAGAAATAACCTGAAATGATGTTTCTGCTAGAAAATGGACAAATTGAAAGTTTGCAAAAACCTGTAATGATTATAAAAATCCTAGTTCTCCATATACTTATATTTGAGATACAGGAGATTGAATTTATTGGATAAAACCAGATTCATCTGCTGAATTCAAAGTTTATTGTGATATGACAACAGATTCGGGAGGTTGGACAAAATTTGTAGATATTAAATGAGATTATAGTTTTGATGATGCAAGAAATTGTTGGCTAGGGACAAATATTTCTAATGCTAATCTAGAATGTTTTAATCCAAATAGATATTCTATAAATCCTACAACTTTAATGAATATTGATTGGTCTGGAAATTATACTTATACAATGCTTGATTCTAATAATAGTATAACTACTCAAAGTTCTAATGGACAACGGAGATGTTTGTGACATAATGAATATATGACTATTATGAGAGCTAATCAATATCCTAATCCTGATGGAAGTGATACAAGTTATATTCGGCTTTGAAGGGATTTTTGTACTTATTCTCGGGATCCAGCAGGAAGATGATGAGGTTTTATGAATTATGATTCTAGTTGAGATTTTTGACAAAATAATAGTGCAGCACGGGAATCAAATGCTAGAGATACAAAAATTTATTTTAGATAAAATATAAAAAATGAAAAAAATATTAATAATATTGTTTATTATTTTTATAAGTATTAGTGGGACAAATGCTTGGCTTTGACTTATTGCTGAAAATTGAGATTTATTAAATATTACAAAATGGAATGATCTTGTAAATGATAAATTGTCAAGAGTCGATTTAAAAGCTTGAGATAATATTACTTTAACTAATTCAGGGAGTGAGGTTTATATAAATTGAATCATTTCAGCAGCTTGAGTACCTTTTGTAGTAAGTGTATCAAAAAATAATTTTGCAAAAAATGATAATCAACATGTTATTTTAACAGGTAGAAATTTGACTCCAGAGACTACTGTTTCAACTCCTGCTTGAATTATTTCAAATCTTACTATAAATTCCCCAACAGAACTTGAATTTGATATTGCAACAATTTGAACAGCTTGAGATTATAATGTTATTTTAGACAATGATTGAGTTGATAATTCCTATTGGATAGGAAATTGAGTAGATTTATTTTCTATAGTAAATGCTTATAATTCTTGTTTAGAAGCATACAATGATGGTCATACTACTGATTGAAATTATTCTTTGATTTGAATAGATTGAACTTATGATGCTTATTGTGATATGATAACAGATTTAGGAGGTTGGACTAGAGTAGTTAGGACAAATTGAAATAATAATGATTGGGGGCAAAAAGATGATAATTATATTTATGCAGCAAATTGAGATGATATTGGTATTTATAATGCTTATAAATATATTGATAATTTTAGTAAAATTATGTTAAAACATATAGATTCTGGAAATTGGGCAAGTTATAATTTAGTTAATGCTTCAACTGATACTATTTATAGTCTAATGACCTATTGTAAATGACAAACAGAAAAATATTCTGATGATAATGCTTGGGATTGAGTTAGGACAAAATGAATGACTTCTCATTACTCTTGAATAAAAGCAGCTTGACCAATGATTAATGTTGATTATTTTTTTATGTGCTGAATAAATGAAGAATCTGATAATGATCAGGCTTATATGTCATTTTCTAGAGCTTCAGGACAAACTTGAAATTGATATTGAGATTCTTGGAGAGGAATAAATCAAATAAAGACAACTTGGGCTTTACAAAATTGAGATTATTATACTTCAGGTAATAGACATATTTGAAATGGATATGCTCAAGCTGGAGCATGAATAAAATCTGATTGATCTAGTTGATATTATGAAGTTTATATAAAATAATTTTATGAAAAAAATTTTAAAAACAATATTTGTTATTTTAATTGTTTGTATATTTTTTGTACAAACAACCTTTTGATATACTTTAAATAAAAAAGATGAAAAGATTTTAAAAATATTTTTTTTAAAAATAGATAAAATTTATAAAAAAGATCCAAATAAAATAAAAGATTTTTATATATTATTAAAAAAAATAAGACCAAAATATAAAAAAAATAAAGTTAAGTTTTATTTTTTAACTTGAGAGTTGGAAAAATATTTAGAAAAAAAAGTAAGTTATAGAAAACAAAATTTTTTAACTAGTGAAGCAAACTTAGTAGAACCAAATAAAATAAAAAAAATTCCAAATGAACAAGATCAAGAAATAGAAAAAAAAACTTTTCCTCAAAGAAAAAAAAACTTAAAATGAAGAAAAAAAATAACCAAAAAAATATTAAAAAATAATTTTGAAGAAAATCAGAAAAAATTAAATAAAAAAATTTTAAAAATAACTATAAAAAATTGAGTTTTAGTAAAGTATATAAAAAAAGAAAAAAAATATATTCCAAAAAATACTCCTAAAAATTTAAGTCCAAAAATAGAAAAAACTTTTTTAATAGTAAAAATTTTAGATAATAATTTTTTATTAATAAAATATTATAAAAAAATAAAAATTTTTGAAATAACTTGAATAGAAAATTATTCTTGTAATAAAGAAAAAATAAATATTTTTTTAAAAAAGAAATTAGAAAAAAAAATAATTTTTTTAGATAATATTAAAAAGAAAAATGATAATTTTTTAAAGGCAGATTTTTTTATTAATTGAGAAAAGTTAGAAAAACTTTTATTAAAAGAAAAGATTTGTAAAAAATAATTTAAAAGATTTCTGAAAAAATAATTAAAATAAAAAAAATATGTTGATAAAATATGTAAAAATTTTATTATAAATAAAATAAAATAAAATAAATATTAATTCTTAAAAAAATAAAATGCAAGAAATAAATCAAAATTTATTAATCTTTTTTAATAACTTTTTAAATAATGAATTTTTAAAGACTCCAATTTTTTATATGGCTGATTTACCAATATTTTTTTTACCAATATTCTTAGTGGTTTGTTGGTTTTATTATACAAATAAAAAAAATATTGTTTGAAAAAATAATTTACTTTTTATTTTTTATTCTACTCTTTTAGGAATAATTATAAGTCTTATAATTCAACAATTTACTTGACATTTTGAAAGACCTGAAAGTTATGTACAAAATGCTGAAAAATTGATTATGAATAATATTCCAGATGCTAGTTTTCCATCTGATCATGCTACTGTTTCAATTGCTTTTTTAACAAGTTTGTTTTTATTTTGATATAAAAAGATATTTTATTATTTTCTACCTTTTGTGATTTTAATGCTTATTTCAAGAGTAATTACAGCTCTTCATTGGCCTTTTGATATTGTATGAGGAACTTTAGTATGAATATTTTCAGCTTTTATAATTTTTAAATTTAGAAAAAATAAATTTTTAATTTCTTTGAATAATTTTATTATAAAAATTATGAAATTAATTAAGTTATAAAAAAAAATCTCTTAGAATTTTTTCTAAGAGATTTTTATTAATCCAAAAATTCTAATAATTCATCAAAATTTTCAGTTTTTAAAATATTCATTATTTTATTAAATTCTTTTTTAGTTACTCAAAAAGACTCATAAGTTTCTTCTTTTAATAAATTTTTTCTTGAATTTTTATTTAATTTATATGAATTATAGGCATTTACTATAAAAGATATATATTGAATTTTATTTTTTCATCAGATTATTTTTCAAATTCCTTTCCAAGATGAAGCATCTAAAGGATATATTTTTAAACTTTTTTTAAAATTTTCTAAAGCTTCTTTATTTTTTCACATTTTAGCTAATCAAATTCAAAAAGTTCTATAAGAAATATAACTTTTATTATCAGCCATAGTAGAATATTTTAAAAGATTTTTCAATATTTTGAAATCTTTAGCTCAAAAATTTTTATTTTTTGATAAATCATACATTAAGTTAGCTAAATATGCTGAAAATAAAATATCTTTTGATTTTCATTCTGAAGTTATTGTTTTATGAATTTTCTTTCAATTTTTATTAATAATTAAAGTTTCTTCAAAACCTCAAATTTTTTTATTTTTTTTATCTTTTCAAATTTTTGTTTTTTCAGCTTTATTTAATTCTAAAAATAATGTAGAATCTAAATAATATTTATGTTCAACATTATCTGAATCTATAAAAGTAATATTTGAACTAACATGATGTGGTTCCAGATTAGAATTTAGTGTAATTCAGTCTAATCATGAAAATAATCAATATAACAAAGTATTTTTAGTTAAACACATAATTTGCTTATTTTCAACTATATCAATAAAATTAGATTCTTTTGAATCTAAGATATCTGAGTTATTAGCATATTCATAAATAGATGGATATTGAAAAACAAGAAGATATACACTTTTAATAAAACCAAGTAAAATTTCTTTTGTTATTAATTTTAATTCTATTAATTCTTTTATTTTATCTTTTACTTTATCTAATTGTAATAAATCTTTTAAAAAAGATTCTTCTTCTAAGAAAAGTTCTTCTTTAATTAAAGTAGGTAATAATTTTTCTTTTGAATATTCAATATTATCATTAATTTTAATATTATACTTTTTAACTAGATTTTTAAAATCTTCTCTAGTATAATTTTTGGAAAAATTTCTTTGATATTCAAATCAATTATGAGTAACTGAATTATAAAAAGTTTTGAATAATTCATTTTCTAAAAAATTATCTTTTTCTAAAGTTAATTGATTTTTTCAATTTTCTTTTTTTTCAGATTTTATTTTTTTTATATTATCTCTATATTTAAATAAAGAATTTTTTATTTTATAGTTTTTTATTTCTTCTATAGTTTCTTTTGATAATCATTCTGAAATAAATTTTTCTTCTATTCATTTATTATCTTTATTTTTTGAAATTAATAAGGAAATTTTTATTTTTATTTTTTCTATATAATCTTCTAATAAATCATATTTTTCTAAATTTAATTCTTTTTGAAGAGAAAATAAAATTTCTGTTAATTCTATATTAGAAAGTCATTCTTTTAAGTGTAAAATATATTTTTCTTTTGTATCAG
>JAMONT010000071.1 GCA_027066455.1 Candidatus Altimarinota bacterium | reverse complement strand
GAAATATATTATAAATTAAGTATATATTTTTCAGATTTTGAAATATTTTTAAAAATTTTTGAAAATCTAGATTTAGAAAAAATTATTAAATTTTATAATTTTTTTGAAGAAAATAATGAAGAAATAAGAAAAACAATAGATTTAGGTGAAATATATAATAAATTTGAATTATATAAAATAATCTGAGATTATGATAATTTAAATGATTTCGATGATAATACAGAAAAAGTTAAAGCATTTTTAGTTAGATGATTAATGCAAAAATCACTTGATACTTGAGAATATTTAAATTTAATAGAAAATATTAATAATATTTTAAAAGCTGAGTGTTATTTTGAAGAAATAATTAATGAAAAACTTTCAAAAAATAAGTTAGAGGAAGTATTAAATTTTAGTTGATGATTTTTAAATGAAAGTTTAATTAAAAAAATAATTATTTGAGAAAAATTTGATAAACAAGACAAAGAGGAATTTTTACAAATAAAATTTGAAGATATAATAAAAAAATTAAAAGAAATTACACAAATAAAGGAAGAAATAGAACCTAATGATTTTCAAGATGATACTTTTATATTAAGTTTAGAACAAGCTTGATATAGCATTGTATGAACTGAAAACTGAAATGAATTCAAAAAATTTTTTGAATATTTTCCAAAAAATAATTGAGATTTTTGGAAAATAGAAAATTTTAAAGAATGATGAAAATTAGAAAAAATTTTTCAACATTTATATATAGTATTAAAATTAAAAGAAGAAAAAAACTTTGATTTGGATCAAATAGTAGAATTTTTTAATTATGAAATACAATTTGATATATTTTATTCAGGAGATAAAATTTTTGATTATGATAATGTTTATTATTGATATTTTAAATATGGCTTAAATAAATATTGAAGTTTTCCTATTGATTTAAATAAGATAAATTCAGGACCAGTAAATCAAGAAAATTTTACTGATTATATGTGAGATGATGAAATTTTTTTAGATTATAATAAAGAATGATTAAAAACTAACTGAATAAAACCTTTTTCAAAAGCTTGGTTTTTGGAAAAACCTGAAAGAAAAAAATATTTAAAAGAAAAAAATTTAAAGATAATTAAAGAGTATTGAGTTATTTATTCAATATATTTATTTGAATGAAAAGAAATTTGAATAAATAAAGAAATAGAAGAGATTTCTAAATTATTATGATTTAATATAGGTGTAAAAAATTATTTTTATTTAAGAGAAAATTATATTAAAAATAATTATTATAGTCTTGAAAATGAAATAATTAAAATTGAATCTATTTTACAAAAAATAAATTGATTAAATAAAAGAAAAATGGAATTAATTTGATGACTTTTAGAAGAAATATGAATTTCTTATTATTATTTTTTAAAAGACTTAGGAAATTTGAGTGAAAAAATTAATATTAATATAATTATAAATTTGTTAAAAAATAAAATATACCCAACAAATAATATATTAGAATTTATTAAAAAATGATGAGAAATAGATTATTTAGTAAAAACAAAAGAAGAATATAAAAAAGAGTGATGATTTGATATAAGTAATGATTTACATATAGATTTAGAATATATAAATTTTAGATATTTAATTGATAAAGCAACAAAAAAAGGACATCAAATATGAAAATCATATATTGAATATAAACAATTAATTTCATGAAATTATGAAGAAGATATAGATGAAGAAAAATATTATAAACAAGCCTGAAAAGAATCATATTTTTCAAGAATATTCATTGAAGAAACCTTAAAAAATCAAAAAATGATAAATGTATTTTCAAATTTTAGTTATTGAAAAGTATTGGTAGCAGGAATAAAAGAAAAATTAGAAAATAATTCTAAAATAAATTATAAAGAAGTAAGGATATGATCAAGTGAATGTCATTGAAATCTTAATTACTTAAAATATGATTTATTTGCAAAAGAAGATATAAAAAAAGTATTTCAATGAGATAGTATTATTTTAGATTGAACAGAAAATACATCTTTTTGAGATTCAAATATTTGATTTAAAAATTATTTTTTTGTATTAAATAATGTTCTAACAGATATATTACAAGATAAAAGTTTTATAGAATGATATAATAAAGAATATATTAATGAAATAATAAAAACAGAAGAATATAAAAAATTATATTTATATTTAAAATGAATTATTACTAGAAATAAATTATATTTAAATGCTAAAAAATTTGAATTTCTATATGTTTGAAATTATAATAAACCTTATTTAAATACAGGGTGAATAGAAAAAGAAAAATTAGATATTATTGATAAAAATATTTTAAATAGAAAATCTATAAAAATATATTTTACAGATTTTGTAGAAAGATTATGAAAAAGAGAGTGACAAGCATATTTTGATGATAGACATATTACTGATTTTAAAATTATTCCTACAGAAAAATGATTTAATTATGTAGATACATTTTTTGAAGAAAAAATACAAAAATATACTTTAAAATCTGAAAAAGAGAATTTTAAAACAGAAATATTTATTAGTAAAGAAAAAAAATAAAAAAATCCCAAAACTAATTTTGGGATTTTTTTATTTTTTCATATAATATGATAAATAATATTTTTTAAAACAAAAAAAATGACAAAAAAAATTTATCTAGTAGATTGAAATTCTTTTATTTATAGAATGTTTTTTGCTCTGCCAGAATTTTCTACAAAAGATTGAAAAATAGTAAATGCTATTTTTTGAATGGCAAAATTTTTTGTTTGACAATTAACAAAAGAAAATCCTGATTATTTAGTTTTTATAGTTGATGCTAAATGAAAAAATTTTAGACATAAAATTTTTGAGGAATATAAAGCCACAAGAGATAAAATGCCTGATAATTTAAAAGATCAAATTGGAGATATTTTGGCCATGATAAAAAATATGTGAATAAAAATAGTTGAAATTTCTTGATATGAAGCTGATGATGTTATTTGAACTTTGACTGAAAAATTATGAAAAACCCCTCCCCCTTCGGGTACTCCCCTTGAAAAAGGGAGAAAATATATGTATGAAATAGATATTTTAACTTGAGATAAAGATTTGTATAGTTTAGTTTCAGAAAATGTGAAAATTTATGATACAATGAAAGCAAAAAAATTTGGATTAGAAGAAACTAAAGAAAAATTTTGAGTTGAAGCTAATATGATAATAGATTATTTAGCAATTGTTTGAGATAAAGCTGATAATATTCCTTGAATTGAAGGATTTTGACCAAAAAAAGCTGTAGATTTGATAAATATTATTTGAAAAGTTGAAAAAATTTATGATTTTATTGAAAAAAATAGTTTTGAAGAAAATTCAGAAAAAGAAAAAAAAGAAAAATTAATAGAAGATTTTTGAGAAGAGAATGCAAAAAAAATTAATTCTATTTTTAAATGAAAAACTTTTGAAAAATTAATTAATTCAAAAGAAAATGCTTATTTGTCAAAAAAATTAGCTACTCTTGAAAAAAATGTGGAGCTAGAAAATTTTAATTTAGAAGATTATAAATTTGAAAAAGAAAATTTGAAAAATGAAAAAGTTTTAGAGATTTTTGAAAAATTTGAATTTAGCTCTTTAATTCCTGAAAAAATTAAAAATCTAAAAAAATGGGAAAATTTATGATTAAAAGTACAAATTGTTGATGATGATGAGAAGTTGGAAAAATTATTAGAGAAAATAACCCCTCCCCTTTCAGGGACTCCCCTTGAAAAAGGGAGAAAAGAAGAGTATGAAAAAATATTTTTAGATACAGAAACAACTTCTCTTAATATTAAAGAAGCAAAATTAGTTTGAATAAGTATTTTTTTAGATGAAGAAAATATTTTTTATATTAATAGAATGCATAAATGAAAAAAAATAAATGATGAAAAATTACTTGATTTTTTAGAAAAACTTTTTAAAATGGATAAGCTAATCATATGACACAATATAAAATATGATTTAGAAATTTTAGAATTATTTAAGATTAATATTAATAATTCTTCATATTCTTCTGAAAATAAAAAAGAAGAAAAACAAATTAGTTTAAATTTTTAATAAAATAAAAAAAAATGTTTACAAGAATGGCCTTATGGTTTTGAATGAATATTGCAATTATGGCAATAATAACAATTATATTTGCAATATTAGAAAATGTTTTTGGTATAAAAATGGATTTATGATGAAATAATTATTTATCTATTTGAATTTATGCACTTATAATATGATTTTCAGGTTCATTTCTATCTCTTGCAATTTCAAAATGGATGGCAAAAAGAGCTTATTGAATTGTTCCTTTAAATAGAGAACAAGTTTCTGAATACGGAAAAAAATATTTAGCTGCTTATGATGTTGTTGAAGATTTGGCTCTTAGAAATAATATTAAAATGCCAGAATTTGGTATTTATGAAAATGAAGATCCTAATGCTTTTGCAACTTGAATGACAAAAAATTCTAGTTTAGTTGCTGTTTCTACAGGTTTAATTGAAACTATGGATAAATGAGCAATTGAAGGAGTTATGGCTCACGAAATGGCTCATATAATAAATTGAGATATGGTTACAATGACTTTATTACAATGAGTTCTAAATACTTTTGTTGTATTTTTTGCAAGAATTGCAGCAAATATTTTTGATAGTTATACTAATTGAAAATTTTGAACAATGTGATATATGGCTGTAAATATTTTATTGCAAGTATTATTTTGAATTTTAGCTTCAATTATTGCAATGAAATTTTCTAGATATAGAGAATTTAGAGCTGATGAAGGAAGTGCTAGATTTGTATGAAAAGAAAAAATGATAGCTTGACTTGAAGCTTTGAAAAAAATGCAAGCTTTAGCTTCTGGAGAAGATGAAAAACTTGCAGCAATGAAAATTTCTACAAAAAAAAGATCTGGTTTTATGCAATTATTTTCTTCTCATCCTGATTTAGATGATAGAATAAAAGCTTTGGAAAGTTTAAGGTTATAATTTCTAAAAAAAAACAATAATTTTGTAAAAAAAATTATTGTTTTTTTTTGTTTTTTCTATATATTTATAGAAATTATTTTATTTAAAATTTAAAAACAAAAAAATGGCTAAATATCTGATAAAAATACTTTTAGTAGTAATGGTGTGATTATATATTTCTTGATTATATTATGGTTTTTCTTTTCATAAGGAAAATTTTGACTGATATACTCTTTATATTTTATTTATTTTTATAAGTTATTTTGTTTATAAAATATATACTGTTTTTATAAATTATAAAGAAACTCTAGAATTTTCACCTTTGCAAATTTTTGGTCTTTTTTCATATCAATTATTATTTTTTAGTTTTTTCTTTTTTTCTATTTCAAATTCAGCTTCTAATTCTGGACTCATTTTATTTTTTAGTATTTTATCAAATTTAGTTATTCCTATTATTATAACTATTTTTTCTTATTCTTTTTGAAATAAAATTATTAATTTAATAGAAAAGCCCTCACCCCAACCCTCTCCCTTGAGGGGAGAGGGAGTAGCTACAAAAAAAGAAGATAGCAAATTTATTTTTCTTTTGAGTTTATGATTTGGATTTTCAGCTTTTATATTTTTTCTTACAATTATTTGAACTTTAGGTTTTTATAATATTTATTGAGTTTGAATATTACTTCTTTTAATGTGAGTTTTTTCTTATAAAAATTTGATTAACACATTCAAAAATCTTTATAATTATAAAATAAAAATAGAAAATCATAAAATTTATTCTGATAATTTTTTAGATAAAATAAATCCTTATTTACTTTCAACTGAATTTCTTTTTATAGTTATTGCTTTACTTATTTCTACCAATTTTATAAGTATTTTTAGACCAACTCCAATTGGTTGGGACGATATGTGAGTTTATATGAATTTTCCTAGAATGATGGCTGATTCAGGAGATTTATTAAGTCTTTGACTTGTAGCTTGGCAAACTTTGACAGGTATTTGATTTATGATTGGTTCAGCAACTCAGGCATTTTTTATAAATAATTTAGGTTCAGTTTTATCTGTAATTGTTATAATTGTTTCATTTTCTTCACTTTTAAAAACTAAAAAAACTTTTATAAATATTCCTTTTTTACTTGCTACAATTTTTTTAGCAATGCCAATGATTGTCTTTCAACAAGCAAAAGATATGAAACTTGATACTGGTTTATTTTTTATTAGTTCCATAGTTATTTTTTGAATTATTCATATTTTTATAAAATATCTTTGATATAAAAAAGATGATGATTATATAATAGAAAATACTTTAAAAACACCAAAAATTAATAATTTTTTATCTAATTTTAAAAATTATTTTAAAGAAAATACTGTATATTGAGAAGCTAATTTATTTTCAAATAAAAAATATTTATTTTATATTTTTATTCTTTGAATAATTGCTTGATTTGCTTTTTCTATCAAGGTTACTTCCCTACTTTTAATTGTTTGAATTATTTGAATTTTATTTTATACAAAATTATGATTTTCAGGTTTTTTATGATATTTAAGTATTTTCTTTTGAATTTTTACAAAATTTTCTCTTTGGAATTATATGTGAAAAATAAATTATCCTAAAGATGATTTAGAATTTAAAAATATGTTTTTAATTATTTCTTTAACTATTTGAATAACACTTATTTTGTATTCTATAAACAAATATAAAATAAAGGCTTTTTTGAAATTACTTACTTTATTATGAGTTTTTTTAGCTTGAATTTTAATATTTTTATCTCCATTTTTTGCAAAACACATTTCAGAAACTATTCAAGCTTGAGAAAAAATAACTATCTGAAAAATAATTTCTTGATCTTCTGACCGTTTTAGAGCTGATTATACAAAAATATTTACAAAAGAAAAATTAGAAGAAATAGAAAAAAAAGAAATAAAAAAACAAATAGAAGACAGAAAAAATTGAAAAGTTAAAAATGAAGATTTATGAAGATATTTTTGATATGAAGATTGAATAAATAATTATGTAAAATTGCCTGTTAATTTAACAATGCAAACAAATCAAAAATGAGATTTTACTGATATATCCTACATTTTTTTAGCACTTATTCCAATACTTTTATTATTCCTAAATTTTAAAAATTCTTTTGCTACTGCTTGAATTTTAATAATTTTATTTTTAGAATTTTTAGTGTTCTTTGTTCCTTTTTGACAAAAATATTTCACAGATATTTTTGCAAAATTAGAATTTCCTTTTTGATATTTAATTTTACTTTTAATATTTTTATGAAGTTTATTTTTATTTTTATATTGACTTAAAAAAGATAAAAATTCTCAAATATTTAGATTAATTTCTGTATTTTTAGCAATTTACATTTTTCTTTGGTCAATTGCAGCTTTTTGAATAATTTGGTATTGAATAGCAATGTTTTATTGATTATTACTTGTTATTTGAATAGCTTTAAATAATATTTCATCTTACGCAGATGATGAAATTTCAA
>JAMONT010000070.1 GCA_027066455.1 Candidatus Altimarinota bacterium | reverse complement strand
AAAAGACTAAATATTTTATTAATATTTTCTGAAATATTATTTGAAATTTCTTTTTTTCTTTTTTCTTTTTTATTATTTTCTAGTATTTCATTATCTTTTGAAGAAATTGAATTATATATTCAAATTAATATAGAATTAATTTCTTTTTCATGTTTTTCTAAAAAAATATCACGTCTTACAGGTACATCATTATGTTTTTTAAAAAAGTCTTTACAATAATCTGAATAATTTATATATTTTTCATCTTTGTTTTCATTAATATTTTTTATAATTTCTTTTTCATAATCACTAAAAAATTTTATTACAAAATCATGTAATTTAGCTTCTTTTTTATAATCTTGTTTTTGATAGAATTCAAATCATTTATACATTTTATTATTAAAATTATATAAATTTTTTATAAGTTCTTTTATTTTTTCACTTTCATATTTTAGAGAAGGTCAAAAACATTCTACATCATATACATTGTATTTTTCTTTTTCAGAATTCATATTTTATGTTTAAAAATTAATTTTTTATAAATATAATTGTTTATAGAAGAAAGTCAATAAAAAAAAATGTAAAAAAATATTATATATCATATAATAAAAACTAAACTTTCTTTTAATAAAAATTAAACTTTTTTTATTTTTTTACTTCAACTAAATAAAATTCATTTTTAGCAAAATTTTTTTTAAGTTTTTTAAATTTTGCAAAAAATTTTGTTTGAGGTTTGTATTTTAGAAAATTATATCATTTTGTTCATTTGAAAATGAATGTGTAAATTAAAGAATAGATAATTGTAAAGGAAAAAAGAATTATAAAAAATGGTAAAGTTATAATTTTAAATATAAATAATGATATGATCATAAACATTATAAATATAATTCTTATTAAAAAAAATAATAATCAAATAATATTAAATGAAAATATTATAAATGGAATAATAATTACTATTGTATTATAAAAATTTATATATACTCTTCAAAAAAAAGAATAAATAAATGAAGTTAGAAAAAATATTAATAATATAATTATTGAAATTTTTAAATTATTTATAATTATAATATTTGTATTAAAGTTTTCAATTTCTTTTTTAAATAGTAAAATATATTTTTTAGCTAAACCTCAAGTTATATTTAATGATAATATATTATTCTCTACAAAAAACTTACTCAAAAGTTTTTTCTTTTCAGTTTTTCATAAAATATAGTTTTGAGCATTTAGAAAATTTGAAGTCATTTTTTATTTTTTTTATAAATATTTTTTCATAAATTCATTATGAGTATATTTTTTGGAACCAAAAAATCATTTTATAAGATTTCATTCTAAATAATATTTTAATAAAATTCTATTTTTTTCATTATCTATAAAAGCAATAAAAGTTTTTGGTTCAACTTCTTCTAATATTTTTTTAAACTATTATTTTCATTATCTTTTAAACTTAAAAAATTTGCAATCCAAATTGGATTTTGAGAATATTTTAATATTTCTTCTATAAAATTAAATTTTTTATTTAACATATA
>JAMONT010000069.1 GCA_027066455.1 Candidatus Altimarinota bacterium | reverse complement strand
TATTCAAATTCAAAGACATAGATGACTTAGAATTGATAGACTTATTTCATTCATTTCTTTGTGGATTTATGAAAGAAATTTAAGATAAAAAAAGGTGCTTTTCAGCACACAATTTTTCCTATTAACCATTTTTTAATAGTCTATAATTTTTATTTGGTTTTTTTAAAGGAATGGTACAGTTTTTAATTTTTGTAAAATAAAATTTTGTCTATTTTTATTTTTTGATTAGAATAAAAGTATATAATAAAAATTTTAAATTTAATTAAAAAAAAATATGACAAAAATAAAACCATTAATGGATAGAATTTTACTTAAAAATCTAGAAAAAAATATGATTCTTGATTCAGGAATTTATATACCAGAATCAGCAAATACTGAAAGACCATATATTTATGAAGTTATAGAAATTTGACCTTGAACAAAGGATAAAAATACAAATATTGTAAAAATTTGAGATAAAGTTTTGGTTTGACAATATTCTGGAGATGATGTAAAAGTTGATGATACAGAATACAAAATTGTTGCAATTGAATATATTTTAGCTGTGGTTTCAGAGGATGTTTAAAAAAAATATTTTAAAAATTTAAATTAAATTATGAAACAAGAAACTAAATTAGCACTTTTTGAACAAAAAGAAATTAGAAGAGTTTGGGATTCTGAAAAAGGGGATTGGTATTTTTCTGTGGTTGATATTGTAGAAGTATTAACAGAGTCTAGTAATGCTAGAAAATATTGGAGTGTTTTAAAAACTAGATTAAAAAAGGAATGAAGCCAGTTGACTACAGATTGTAGTCAACTGAAAATGAAAGCCAGAGATTGAAAAAATTATAATACTGATGTACTTGATACAAAAGGAATTTTGAGACTAGTTCAAAGTATTCCCAGTAAAAATGCAGAACCTTTTAAAATGTGGTTAGCAAAAGTTTGAGATGAGAAATAGCTGGAAATGCAAGAAAAGAACTAGAACAAAAATCTAATGAAAAAGTAATTTCTAAAAATAATAATTTAAATAATTTAAAAATTAATAACTAAAAAATTATGACAAAAAAAATTTTAATGTGAAGTGAAGCTAGAGAAAAAATTCTTGAATGAATGAAAGCCGTAGCAGAAGTTGTAGTTGTGACAATGTGACCAAAATGAAGAAATGTAATTTTGGAAAAACCTGATTGAAATCCACTTATTACAAATGATTGAGTAACTATTGCAAGAGAAATAGAACTTGAATGAAAATTTGAAAATATGTGAGCAAAATTGGTTATTGAAGCAGCTATGCAAACTAATTCTCAAGCTTGAGATTGAACAACAACAGCAACTCTACTTACTTATGAAATTGCAAAAGAAGGTTTGAAATATTTAAAAGCTTGAGTTAATGCTGTTGAACTAAAAAATTGAATAAAAAAAGCTTCTGTATTAGTTATAGAAGAACTTGAAAAAATGAGCAAAAAAATTTCTTCAAGAGAGGAAATTCTTTGAGTTGCAAATATTTCAGCTGGAAATACAGAAATATGAGATATAATAGCTGATGCTATGGAAAAAGTAGGGGAAAGTGGAGTAATTTCTATAGAAGATTGACAAACTTTTGGTTTGGAATTAGAAGTTACTGAATGAATGCAAATAGAATCTGGATATATTAGCCCTTATATGGTGACAAATCCTGAAAAAATGTTGTCTGAATTAGAACAAGTTCCTGTTTTAATTACAGATAAAAAAATTAATAATATGAAAGAAATTATTCCTATTTTTGAAAAATTGGTTGCTTCTGGAAAAAAAGATTTAGTTATAATAGCAGAAGATGTTTCTGGAGATGCTTTGACTGGAATTGTTATGAATAATTTGAAATGAATTTTGAATATTTTAGCTATAAAAGCTCCTTCTATTTGAGAAAATAAAAAAGAAATTTTGAAAGATATTGCTATTTTAACTTGAGCAAATTTTGTAAAAGAAGAACTTTGAATGAAATTAGAAAATATTGTGTTAGAAGATTTATGATGAGCTTCAAAAATAATTTCTACAAAAGAAAAAACAACTATTATTAATGGTTTTTGAAATTCTGAAAATATTGCTCTTAGAGTTAGACAAATAAAACAAACTATAAATGAAAGTGATTCAGATTTTAATAAACAAGAATTTATAAAAAGATTAGCAAAACTAGATTCTGGAGTTGCTGTAATCAAGGTTTGAGCAGCTTCAAATACTGAAATGATGGAATTGAAATTGAGAATAGAAGATGCTTTAAATGCAACAAGAGCTGCAACTTTGGAATGAATAGTTGCTGGTTGATGAATAGCTTTTTTAAGAGCAAAAGAAGTTTTAGAAGGAGTTAGTTTTTGAAATTCTGACAGTGATTTATGAATAGAAATTTTGAAAAAAACTCTTGGTTCAGCAACTTATAGAATAGCAAAAAATGCTTGAAAAAATCCTTCTGAAATAATAGAAAAGATTTTAGAGTCAGATAATAAAAATTTTTGATATGATGCTTCTACAGATAGTTTTGTTGATATGTTAAAAGAGGGAATTATTGACCCAACTAGAGTTGAAAGAGTAGCACTTGAAGAAGCTGTAAGTTTGGCTTGAATGTTTTTAACAACTGAATCTGCAATTGTTTTGAATAGGGAAAAAGTTGAAAAATAATCATTAGCTACAATAAAATAAAAAAATTATATTATAAATATTTTTATGACTAAGAATAGTATTACCATTATTTGAGAATGAAACTTAGGAAGATATGTTAAAAAAAGCTAACAGAATATAATCCTGAGAGTTTTTCTTCTAAACATTTTTATTTTCAAAAAAATTATAAAAATAAAATAGATAAAATTTTATTAAATGAAACATTAAAAAAATTAAAAGGTTGAGAAAAAAGATTATTTTTAAAATAAGAAAATTATTTAAATAAATAAAAAAATTATGAAAAATAAATGGTTAAATAATTTTAAAAATTTTTGGTTAGAAAATAATATTGAACTTGTTTTAAATTTATTTTCAAAAAATTTGGAATATTTTGAAACACCATACTTTAAAATAATTGATAAAAATAATTTGAAAAAAGAATGGAGTATAATAAAAGAACATAAAGATAAAAAAATAAATTTTGAAATTTTTTTAGAAAATGAAAATAAAATTGTTGTAAAATTTGAATATTTTTATAAAAAAGATTGAAAAGATTGAAAATATTTATGAATATATTTAATTAAATTTGATAAAATAGGAAAGTGTAATTATTTTTATCAAGTTTGAATGTAATTTAAAATTTAACTAAAAAATTATGGAAAAAGAAATAAAATTAGACTTTTCAAAAATGATACAAAATTGGAAATGAGTAAAACAATTATGAGAAACTAGTTTTTGAAAAAAAATATATAATTTTTTAAAAGAACAAAAATTAAAAGATAAAAAAATTCTTGATGTTTGAAGTGGAAATGGTAGAGATAGTTTATTCTTTCTTAAAAAATGATTTAAAGTTTCTGTAAATGATATAAGTGAAATATGAATAAAAAATTTAAGTGATAATATTGATGAATTATGATTGAAATTAGAAAATAAAATTTTATGAGATATTAGAAATATTGAAATATTAAATAAATATGATGTAATTTTTGCATCCAATTCTTTACATTATTTTAATGATTTAGATACAAAAAAAGTTTTTAAAAAATTATATAATATTTTAGATAATGGGTGATTTTTGTGTATAAGAGTAAAAGCATTAACAGATTGAAAAAAAGAATATTTTTTTGATAAAAATAAAAGTTTTAAACATTTGTTTACTATTGAATATATGAAAAATATTTTTAAAGATTTAGAAAATATAAAAATAATAAAACTTGAAAAAGTTAAAAATATTCATACAGATTTAAAGAAATGAGATTATTTAGTTGATTTTATAGATTTAATAATTCAAAAGAATAATTTAATAATTTTATAAAAAAGATTAATTTTATTGAAACAAAAATGGATGAAAAAATAAAAATTGTTTCACTTGATATAGTAAAAAAAGAATTGGAACCAATTTATAAAAATATGAAAAATTATTTAGATTTATGTAAGTAAAAAAAATTAATTTTTAACTAAAAAAAATATGGAAAATAATTTAATAGAAAAAGTTCAAAAAACTTTTGAAGAAATAAAACTTGAAGATGAAACAGGTTTTGAATTTTGGAGTGCAAGAGATTTAATGAAAGCTCTTGGATATGTTAAATGGTAAAAATTTGAATGAGTTTTAGAAAAAGCTATTATTTCTTGTGAAAATAGTTGAAATGAAGCTAAAAAACACTTTTTACCTGAGGAGGTAAAAACCTCAAAAGAAGCTTTATTAAAAAAATGAATAAAACCAGAAAATTTGGAAGTGCAAGAAGATTTGAAAAAAATTGAGAAAAAAGTGGAAATGAAAAAGTTGTAATTTAAAATTTAATTAAAAAAATATGCAAGAAATAGAGTTAAAATTTTTAGATATTAATGTAGAGTTGATAAAAAATAAATTAAAAGAAATTGGAGCTAAATTAAAATATGATACAAATATTGAATGATATACTTTTATAAAAAAGTGATTTTCTAGTTGAACAAAAGATAAATATTTAAGAGTAAGAAAAATTAACCAAAAAGTAGAAATAACTTTTAAATGAAAAGTTGATAAAAATTCTAAAATGACTTCCAGAGAAGAAGTAGAATATATTTCTGATAATTATGAAAATTCTATTTTATTATTTGAAAAATTATGATTTAAAAAATCTAGCCCATTTAAAAAACATAGAATTCATTTTGAATTATGAAATATACATTTTGAACTAGATACAAAATGAAAAATTCCTACTTATCTTGAAATAGAAACAAAAACAGAAAATGATATGATTGATATTTGTAAAAAAATTTGATTAGATATAAAAGATTGAAAAAAATGAAGTATTGTAGAAATATTACCAGAATATTTTAGTTAAATAAAAAAAATATGAAAATTTTAAAAAAAGTAGTTATTATAATTTTAGGAATATATTTTTTAATGATTATATATTTATTTTTCAATCAAAAAAGTATGCTTTATTTTCCAGATAAAACAGATTTTTTAAATTGTAAAAATTTTAGTGAAGAAGAAAAAAAGAGTTATGAAAATAATTTAAAAATGAATTATAATAAAACTAATTTTTATGAAATAAAATGAGAAAAAAATAATGTAATAATATTTTTTCATTGAAATGCTGGAAGAGCTTGTGATAGAATAAAAATTTTAGAAAATTTAAAAAAAACTTGAAATACAATTATTTTAGTAGAATATTTTTGATATGCTGATAAAGAAAATTCTCCAGATATTATACAAATTTTACAAAATGTAGATATAATTTGAAATTATATAAAAGATAAAGAAAAATGGCCAATGAAGAAGAAAAGATTTGATAAAGTTTATGTAATGTGAAGAAGTTTAGGGACTTGACCAGCAAGTTATTTTGCTTGAAAATTTGAAACAGATAAATTACTTTTGATTTCTGCTTATGATGAATTATATAAAGTTGCAGGAAGTAAATATCCAATTTTTCCAGTAAAATATCTTTTTACACAAAATTATAATTCAAAAAAATATTTAAATAATTATAAAAATGATTTTTTATTAATTCATTGAAAAAAAGATAAAGTTATTCCATATAAGCATTGATTAGATTTATTTAATAGTTTAGAAAATAAAAATAAAAAAATGATTAGTTTAGAAAATATTAATCATCATAATATTTTTAGTGAAAAAATTGAAGAAAAAATTGTAGAATATTTTAGGTAAAAAAATTAGTTTATAATAAAATTATTTCTTAATTAAAAAAATATGAAAAAAACAGCACTTTTACTTCACTGATGGTGAGGTCACTCAGAAGAAAATTGGTTACCTTGGTTGAAAAAAGAATTGGAAAATAAAGCTTTTGAAGCTTTTGAAGTTTTTGTTCCAAATTTACCAAATACAAATAATCCAGTTTTAGAAGAACAATTAGAATATATTTGAGTATATTCTGGAAATTTTTCTGATTGATGATATATTATTGGGCATTCTTTAGCTTGTCAATTAGCTATAAAATTTATAGAAGAAAATAATATTTCTAATTCTAAAATTATTTTGGTAGCTCCAACTTATCCAAATTTAGCAGAAGAACTTTGAATAAAAATTCTTTGAGATAGTTTTGATATTATTAAAAAATATTATGATATAAATTTTGATTTTGAAAAAATAAATAAATTAAATAATGAATTTATAGTTTTTCTTTCTGACAATGACCCATATATAAATATGGAAAAAGCAAAAAAATATTATTCAAATTTTAAAAATATAAAATTTGTAGACTTTTCTAAAAAAGGACATTTTAATGAAAATGCTTGAGTTTTGGAGTTAAAAGAAATTTTGGAATTTGTAAATTAATTTAAAATTTAGTTAAAAAATAAATGAAAAATAAAATAAAAAAAGTAGATTGTCTTTGGTTTTATGTAGATAATCTTGAAAAAGGTATTGAATTTTATTGAAAAAAGATGTGATTAAAATTAAAATGGAGATGAAAAAATATTAATTTTTAAGAAAAAATTATGGAAAATTGAGAAATAGTTTTATATAAGTCAGATTCTTGAGAAATTAAATTAAATGTTTTATTTAAAAATGAAACAATTTGGCTTTCTCAAAAACAAATGTGAGAATTATTTGAATGTTCAAGAGAAAATATTACTTTGCATTTAAAAAATATAATAAAAACTTGAGAATTAAGAGAAGAAACAGTTAGTAAGAAATTCTTACTAACTGCTTCAGATTGAAAAAAATATAATACAAAATTCTATAATCTAGATGCAATTATTGCAATTTGATATAGAGTAAATTCTAAAAAAGCAACTCAATTCAGAATTTGGAGTAATAAAATTTTGCAAGATTTTATTATAAAATGATTTGTAATGGATGATGATAGATTAAAAAATTGAGATAATTTTTGAAAAGATTATTTTAGAGAATTACTTGAAAGAGTAAGGAGTATTAGAACAAGTGAAAGAAAAATTTATTTACAAATTACAGATATCTTTGCTGAATGTTCAATTGATTATAATCCATTTTCAGAAACTACTAAAAATTTTTATGCCACAGTTCAAAACAAATTCCATTTTGCAATTACTGGAAATACAGCAGCAGAAATAATTTATGGTAGAGCTGATAAAGATAAAAAAAATATGTGATTGCAAACTTGGAAAAATTCACCAGATTGAAGAATTTTGAAATTAGATACAAGTATTGCAAAAAATTATTTAACTGAAAAAGAAATAAAAAAATTAGAAAGAACTATTTGAGCCTATTTTGATTATATTGAAAACCAAATTGAACAACAAAATAAACTCACAATGGAGGCACTTGCAAAATCAGTAAATTTATTTTTAGAATTTAATAATTTTAAAATTCTTGACTGAAATTGAAAGATTTCTAAAATACAAGCAGAAGAAAAAGCATTCTGAGAATATGATGAATTCAACAAAACCCAAAAAATAAATTCAGATTTTGAAAAATTTAGTAGGGAAGTTTTGGAAAAATAAATTTTAAATTTTATTAAAAAAAATAAATGAAAAATAAAATAAAAAAAGTAGATTGTCTTTGGTTTTATGTAGATAATCTTGAAAAAGGTATTGAATTTTATTGAAAAAAGATGTGATTAAAATTAAAATGGAGATGAAAAAATGATGCTGGTTTTGAATTATGAAATTCAGAAGCAGAACTTGTAATTCAAACAAAAAAAAAACAAGAAGTAGATTTATCAGTTGATGATGTTATTGAAAGTGTAAAAGAATTTAAGAAAATATGAGCAAAAATAATAGTAGAACCTTTTGATATAAATATTTGAAAATGTGCAGTTATAGGAGATTTATGGTGAAATACTTTTACTATATTGGATAATTCTAAATGATTGTACAAAACAGATAAAAAATGAAATATTTTATGATTACAGTAAAATTATGAAAAAAATAAATATAAAAATCTAAACTTTTTTTTGCAAAATATATTTTTGTAAATATAATAATTTAAATTTATTAAATAATAAAAAAATATTATGATAGTAAAAGACAGACAAATTACTGAAACTGAAATATTAGAAATTATTGCTGAAAGGGAAAAAAGAACTGATGTAGTATATTATACAGTTGAAGAAGCTTTTGAATTAGTTAAAAATTTTAGTCCTAAGTTGTAAAGTATGTATAAAGTAATAATTCCAAATTATATAGTTGAGGATTTAAAAGAAATTAAGGAATATATTTTTAGGTTTACTTTTAGTGAACAAACTGCATCAAATATTGTAAATGAAATAATTGCAAACATTATGTGATTAAAAGTTTTTCCTTTTATGTATCCTCCATATAAAAATAATCTTAGAGTAATGACTATAAGAAAAAAATATAGAATTTTTTATAAAGTTAATGAAAGTACTAAACAGGTAAAAATTTATTATATTTTTTGAGCTGAACAAGATTATTATAGTTTAATTCATTAAAAGTTTAGAAAATATCTAAACTTTTTTTTACAATTTAAATAAAAAATGAAATATTTTATAATTACAGTAAATTTATGAAATTTTTTTAAAAAATATAGAAAAAAACTTGCAAAATAAAATATTTACTGTAAACTATTTACAGTACAAACTTTACAATAATAATTTTATAAAAATGAGTTTTTCTTTTAAAATATACAAAAAAATATTAGATTTATTTCAAAAAAATGAACTTTTGTGAGCAAGTGAAATAGCTGAAAAACTTGGTATAAGCAGAGTAATTGTTCATAAGGTTTTAAAGCAGATTTTAGATGAAAATAAAGTTCAAAAAATTTGAAAAGCTTCTCATACAAGATATAAAAGTCTTATTTATTCAAAAAATAATAAGCAAATAGAAAGTTATATGATTATAGATTTTAAAACAAAAAAACTTATTGATGAAAATTTTTATAAATTTGATTCTACTTGAAAATTATTAAAATGATTTGAAGGCTTTAAAACTTGGCTTTGAGAAAAAAATTTTAATATAGAAAAAAGTGTAAATTCTTATAAAAATTTAATAAATTATATAGAAAATCTTGAAAATAATTGCTGACTTTTAGATGTTACAGAAATTTTTAAGAAAAAATTTGAAAAAATATATATGCAAAAAGTGTATTATGCTTGAGAATATAATTTAATAGAATTTGGGAGAACAAAACTAGCTGAAATGACTTTTTATGCAAAACAATCACAAAATTTAAATCTTATAAATCAGTCAATAGATGAAATTATTTATAAATTAGAATGTCTTGTAAAAATAGAAAAGATAGATTGTATAGCAATAGTTCCTTGGAGTATAGATAGAAAAAATCAGCTTTTAGGAAAATTGAAAAAAAGATTAGAAAAATTGAATTTACCTTTTTTAAATATTATAAAATATTATGAAAATGGTATTCCAATTCCTCAAAAATCTATAAAATCAAAAACTTGAAGAATTAAAAATGCTCAAAATACAATATTTGTAAATGATAAAAATATAAAAAATTATAATAAAATATTGCTTATAGATGATTTTGTAGGTTCTTGAGCAACATTAAATATTACAGCTTGAAAATTATCTGAGCAATGAGTAAAAAATATTATTTGATTTGCTTTTGTTTGAAGTATGGATTTGAAATATGAAGTCATAAATGAGATTTAAAAAATATTTATTTTCTTAAGTTTTCTATCTTTTTTTATTGACTTACATAAATATTCTTGTATATTCTTTTTTTTTAAATCACTTTTGTTTAAAAAAAGTGTAAAAAAATAAATTTAATTATTAAAAAAGATATAAATAAAAAATGACAATAAAAATAAAATCACCAATTGTAGATTGATTAACTGAATGAGAAAGAATGGTTTTGAAATCACGTATTTTTACAGAAAAAAAAGAAGAAGAATTAAGAATATTATTTGCTTCAACAGAAAATTCAACAACAGATTCAGTTGATAATATTCTTAATATTTGAGCTTGAGGTAGTTCTGAATATGTTGGAAAAGTTATTTGAGATGAAAATAAAATTATAACTCATATAGATAGAACTCCTTTTAAGTGAATAGATAAAATAGCAGATGCTACAAATTTACCATTTGATGATAATTCATTTGATGTAACTTTATTTTTAAGAGTTTTACATCATATTAATGATTTTGAAAAAGCTTTAGAAGAAGCTTTAAGAGTTACAAAAAAAGGTTGACATATTCTTCTTTCAGAACCTCATAAATATTTTGTTCGTGTTCAAGATTTTGTATGATTGTGAAAACATCCTGAAAATATAGTTTCAGCAAAAGATATTATTAAATTTTGAGAAAATAATGATGTTTTAGTAGAACAGTTATGAAGATTATTTTTGTTTTATTTTTGATATAAATTACAAAAAAGATAATAAAATAAATTATAAAATAAAACAAATATTTTGCTTTTTTTATTTAATAGAATATAACATAGTTATGTTTATTGACTATTATTTTTTAAAAAAAAACAATGTTAAAATTAGAATTAAGTATATTTTATGCTAGTTACCTAGTATTTCCTTTTATAATTTTTCTTTTTTATAAAGCAAGAAATTGGAAAAATTTTAAACTTTATCACAAAATTATTTTTGTGATTTTTTCTTTACTTTCAATATTTTTTATAGATAATAGATTTATTGAACCAAACATTCTTACAATACAAAAAACTGAAATAAAAATTGGTTTAGAACAAAAAGTAAAAATTGCTTTTATTTCTGATATTCATCTTTGAATATTTAAAAAGTGAGATTTTTTGGAAAAAATTGTTGAAAAGACAAATAAAATTTCTGAATTAGATTATGTTTTTATTGCTTGAGATTTAACATATTTATATTCTGATTATGAAAAAAAAGAAATTGAAGAATTATTTTTGGAAATAAAAAATTTTAAAGTTCCTGTTTATTGGGTTTTATGAAATCATGATGTTGAAAAACCTTGACCAAAAGTTAGGGAAGAGTTGAAAAAAGTTATGACTAAGTTTTGAGCTAATTTTTTGAATAATGATTTTGTAAAATTAAAATGATTTACTCTTGTTTGACTTTGAGATAATTGGGGAGGGGAAGATGATGTTTCTATTTTAGATAATTTTAAAGAAACTGATAAAATTATTGTTTTGACTCACAATCCTGATACAACTTTGAAATATAAAAATAAAAATGCAGATTTAACTCTTTGTTGACATACTCATGGTGGGCAAATAAAAATTCCTTTCTTATATAAAAAAATAATTCCAACTTTTTGAGATTTTGATGAATGATTAACTGAAGAAGAAAATACCACACTTTTTATTACTTCTTGAGTTTGAATTATTTGATTACCATTTAGATTTCTAAATCCTCCTGTTATTGATATTTTAGAAATTAAATAATTAAAAAATAATTGCTTTTGCTTTAACTTTGATTAGTCTATGATTATTTATCATATAATTTTAAAAAATAAATGCTAAGTTTTTTTAATGACCCAAAAATATTTTTTTGAATAATATCAGTTATTTTAACTTTTTTGGGTTATTACATTTATGTAAAAGATATTTATTTTTGAGAAAATAAACCACATTTTTTTTCTTGGTTTATTTGGTGACTTGTTACATTATTTATCTATTTTATACAAATTTCTTGAGATAGTTGAGCTTGAAGTTGGACAGTTCTAGTTACACTTATTATTACTTTTTTAATAGCTTTTATTGCAATAAAAAAATGAACAAAAGATATAACTTTTTCTGATACTATATCATTTATTTTTGCACTTTTTGCTATAGCTTTGTGGATTTTTATTGAAGATAAATTATTTTCTTTAGTACTTTTAGTTTTAATTGATATTTTTTGATATTATCCAACTTTTAGAAAAAGTTATAAAAATCCATTTGAAGAAAATTATATGTTATATTTGCTTTCAATACCAAAATTTGGTTTAGCAATTTTTGCTTTAAATGAAACTACTTTGATTACAAGTTTATATTTATATGCAAATTTTATTATTTTATTTTTACTTGTTTTTTTAATTGTTTTTAGAAGAAAAGTTTTAGCAAAAAAAATTATTTAAAAATTGAAATATACTTTATTAAGTCTTGTTTTAGATGACAATTAAGTCTCTTATAAGGGATATATTTTTTTAAAATTGTGTTATTTTATTCACAGCAAAAAAACTTTTAAAAGAAAAATATTTTAAAAGTTTTTTGCAATTTTTATATATTTTGGTGTCAGTGAGTGGATTTGAACCACCGACCACAGGGATATGAATCCTGGGCTCTACCCCTGAGCTACACTGACATACTTTTTTAATGCTAGGATATTATATAGAAATTTTTTTAAAATCAAATTTTTTTTGATTTTTTTTCTACTTGTTATATTTTTTTATTATAAAACTTGAAAAATTCTAAAAAATACATATTATTAAAGAAAATAAAAATTAATTTTTAAAAAAAAATAATATGAATAATATGAAAAAAACAAAAATTATTGCTACAATTTGACCAGCAACAGATTCAAGAGAAAAAATAAAAGCTCTTTATGAAGCTTGAGTAAATGTTATTAGATTCAATTTTTCTCATTGAAATTATAAATATTTTGAAGAAATTATAAAAATAATAAAAGAATTAAATAAGTCTTGAGAAACTAGACTTAGTTTTTTGCTTGATACAAAATGACCAGAAATTAGAACAAAAGATACTGAAAAAGTTGTTTATTTAGAAGAAGGAGAAGAATTTATTTTTACAACTTTATCAAATGAAGATAATATTGATATTGGTGGAAAAAATGTTATTGTTGCTGATTATGAAGAAATTGTTTCTGATTTGAATATTTGAAATATTATTGTTTTAGATGATGGATTACTTAGAGTTGAAGTTATAGAAAAAAATACTTGAGAACTTATTTGTAAGGCTCTAAATTCTCATAAAATTTCAGCAAGAAGACATATTAATTTGCCTTGAATAAAAATTAATTTGCCTTGAATTACAAAAAAAGATAAAGAAGATATAAGTTTTTGAATAGAACATAATTTTGATTTTATAGCTTTATCTTTTGTTAGAAATAAGAAAAATATTTTGGAGCTAAAAAATTTTTTAAAAGAAAAAAAAGCAAATATAAAAATTATTTCAAAAATTGAAAGTGAACAAGCTATAGAAAATATAGATGATATTATAGAATTTTCTGATTGAATAATGATAGCAAGGGGAGATTTATGAGTAGAATTGCCTGCTGAAAGTTTACCTGTTTTTCAAAAAACTATTGCAAAAAAATGTAGAATTGCTTGAAAATTTTTTATTGTTGCAACTCAAATGCTTGAATCAATGATTATAAATAGAGTTCCAACAAGAGCAGAAGTTAATGATATTTTTTATGCTTGTGAACAGGAAGCTGATTGTACAATGTTATCAGGAGAAACAGCTGCTTGAAAATATCCTATTGAATCTGTTGAACATATGACAAAAATTATCAAATTTGCTGAAAGTTCTATTGAATATAAGCATGATTATTTTTTTAGAAATTTGTGAGATGATGACTACAGAAAACAAATGGTCAAGTCTGCTGTTTTGCTTTCAGAAGAAATTTCTGCCTCAGCTATTTTAGTTTTTACTGATACAGGTTTTATGGCAAAAACTATTTCAGCTTTTAGACCAAAATTACCAGTTTTTGCTTTTAGTTTTGAGAAAAAAACTTTGTGTTTTTTAAATATTTTATTTGGAATAATTTCTTTAAAATTAGAAAAAAAATCAAATATAGAAAATGTTCAAAATTGACTTAAACTTTTAAAAGAAAAAAATTTAATAACTCCTTGAGACAGATTAATTGTTATTTATGACAGAAAAGAAGGTGATATTTTTATTCCTTCTATTGAAATTAGAGAAATATAATTCCTCACCTGAATCCTCTCCTTTTGGTCAAAAGGAAAGGGGCTACAAAAAAGGGAAAAATATAAAGTAAAAATAATTTTTAATAAAAAAAATGTCTTATAATGAACAGATAATTTATTATTCAAAAAATCCTTTTAATAAATTTAAAATGAAGGATTTTTCAGTGAGTCATTTTGAAGAAAATGAATTGTGTTGAGATTCTTTAACTATTTTTTTAAAGATAGAAAATGATATTGTAAAAGATTGGAGTTTTACTGGAGATACTGCAATTATAACTACAGCTTGTGCTTCTTTGCTTTGAGAAACAATTATTTGAACAAACTTGAAAGAATGTTTAAATTGGGATTATAATTATATTGAAGAAATTTTGTGAGAAAAGGTGAGTGAAAGAAGAAAAAAAGCTTCAGTTTTGGCACTTTTAACTACTAGAAATGCTGTGCATAAATATTTAAAAGACTGAAAAATAGATGAATTTGAAAATTTATTTTAAAGTAAAAAAGTAAAATAAAAAAATAGTTAAAAAGTATAAAAAAAGTACCTATATAAAAAGGATAAAAAAAATATTTTAAAAACTATCATTAAATAAGTAGGACTGTCAATAGATAATTCTTGAAAAACAGTTAGAAAATATGTATAATAATATATGGTTATTTTATTTATTTTTTAAAAAATATTTTTTTATGAGAACAAAAAATACTTTTATGAAAAGAGCAAAAAAAACACTAGCTTCTAGCTTATCGTTTTTCTTGCTCTTTTCTATTGTGAGTCCTGCTTTACATATAGGGCTAGTTACTAATACTTATGCTGGAGGAACTGTTTATGGAAGTAGTATTCCAACAAATGGTCTTGTACTTCAGTATAGTTTGAATAATAGTTTAGATAATAGTGTAACACCAGCAAATAGTTTGCAAAATAATGGTGGAATTTTTAGTACTGATATTTCATATACAATCAATGCTAATTCACATAGTATAGATTTTGGGACAACTAATACAACAAATAAATTACTTAGTACAAATAATGTATGAATTACTGGAGCAGCCTCACGTACTCTCTGTGCTTGGGTAAAATTCGATACACTTGGTTGAGTGCAA
Source organism: Candidatus Altimarinota bacterium (assembly GCA_027066455.1). Classification (GTDB taxonomy): domain Bacteria; phylum Patescibacteriota; class Gracilibacteria; order BD1-5; family UBA6164; genus JAMONT01. Next base: position 14,114 of record JAMONT010000069.1, on the reverse strand, counting down.
GTACCATTATATTGGTGAGGAGATAATCCTGGGAAGAATTTTGGTTTATTTAAAGATGGTGCAGATGAAATAAGATTTTGGGGAGATAGTACTGGATATGATGCTTGAACAAGTATTACAGCCAATACTAAATGGAATCAATATTGTTTTTCTTATGATGGTACTAACCTAAAAGGGTATTACAATGGGAATTTAATAACAACTGGTGACTTTACTGGTGGTTCTGTAGCAAGAACACTAGATACAATTGATAGTTCTTTATCACTTGGTATGGGTGGAGCAGCAAATGGAAGTAATGCATTTCCTTTTAAGTGAAAAATTGATGATGTACTTGTTTATAATCGTCAACTTTCTGATGCTGAAATTTCTGGATTATATAATTATATTGCTCCAGGTTGAGTAGACACAAATTTGGCACTTTGGTTAAAAGCTGATGATGCTGGTACTCCAGCAACAGCTTGGGATGATAAATCACCAAATGCTAATCCAGTGGAAACACAAGGGGCAATGACATTGAGTGCAGCAAATAGTGCACACAATTTTCATCCTTATTTTGCTAATTTTTCTTCAACAAATCATTTTAAGGATTTAGATAGTTCTATTGCACCAGATTGGAATACAAATAGTTTTACTATCAATGAAGTTTCTATTTTTTGAGTGGGACGTATAGATTCTACTACAGATGTTGGGGTTATTGTTGGTATTGATGATGAAACAGCTGGTAATGCTGCAGAACCAGTACTAAAAATAAATAATGCAAGCCCACGTTTTTATAGATATTCAGGTTGACCAAATAATACTCATACAGCCAATGCAAATGTATGAGAAAGTGCTATTTTTTCAGCAAGAACTTATGGTACAAATAGAGATATTGGTTTAAATGGTTTAGTAGAAACAAATACATATGATTGAAGTGCTAAGCTAGTATGAGATGTATTAAATGTTGGTTATTGAAAAACACCAATATTTGCAGATCAACAAGGACCATTTCCTGGGGAAATGCAGGAAGTTATTTGGTATAATACCAATGTTTCTGATACTGAACGTCAAAAAATTCAATCTTATCTTGCCATTAAATATGGTATAACTTTAGATCAAACAACTTCAACAGATTATTTAGCAAGTGATTGAACTAAAATTTGGGATTCTACTACTAGTGGAAATTATAAATATGATATTGCTGGTGTTGGTCGTGATGATATTCAAGAGCTTGATCAACGTATATCAAATTCAATAAATAGTGATTCACTTGTAACTTTTTCATTGGATAACAATTTTACTGCTGCAAACAATGATGCAGTACGTACAACAATACATACAAATGATTTATCATTTATGACTTGGGCAAATAATGATGGTATAAATAGTTGGATACAAACTGATGCTCCAAGTAATCGTCAAATTCTTGGGCGTACTTGGAAAATAAATGAGACTGCTACAGTCGGTAGTGTTTATATTTCTGTACCTGATAATAGTAGTACAAAAACTACAAAACTTCCAACAGAGCAAACTACAGTTTATTTGCTTACTAAAACAACAGATAGTGATTTTTCAGTTGGAGCAACTGAAACTGCATTAACATTAAATGGTACACAGTGGGAACTTCCTGCTGGTGTAAACTTTACAGATGCGGAATATTTTACATTTGCTACTGAAATACCACCAGCACCAGGTTGAGTTTTTAATAGTAGCTCTGCACAAGTAAATGGTGTTGAATATATTTTTTATGAAGGTTATGACTCAACACCAGAAAATGGTATTACTGGTACAATCAAAAATTATGGTTATCTTGATGATTTAGAACATCCTGATGATTTACTTCTTAATGAAGATAGTGATACTTTCTCTCTTGTATTAAAAACCAAACTACAAATTGATATTGCTGGTGATTACAACTTTCGTGCACTTAGTACAGATGATGATGTTGCTATATTCATTAATGGAACTTTGCAAGTATTTTGAGACAATGCAACAATTCAGACTGGAGATGTTACTCTAACAGCTGGACAACATGATTTGGAAGTTAGATTTAGTGAAAATGGTGGTGGACAAACTATTAATATACAATATGATGGTCCTGATAGTGGTAATACTTTTACTAAAATTTCTGCTAATAAACTTTTTATAACAAGTCCACAAATCACAGCTTGGTATAAAGCAGATAGTGGTGTTACAGCAACTGAAGGTGCTAATATTACTGCTTGGAGTGATGCTAGTGGTCGTGGAAATGATCTTACTCTTTCAGTTTGAAATCCAACTTTTTATTGAACAACTACAAGTGAACTTTATAACTTTAATCCTTCAATTGTGTTTAGTGATGACCAATTACAATCAGCTGATCAAGTTAATGGTATTGCTTATGGAGAAAAAGGGAAAACTGTGTTTTCAGTTATAACTAAATCTAACCTAACTTGGAGTGGTTGGATTACAGCTCTTGGTCGTGATTCTTTCAATTCAGCTTCATTTGGTCTTTATACCTATGGTAATGATGTAAGACTTGCATCATGGTCTAATGATACAGCAAAAAACAATTATTTTACACAAATTGACTTTCCATATATTCTTGCTGGTAGTTATCAAAATAATGAAATTGTAACTAGTGATAATGCTTTGCTTTATGGTGACGGTGTTGAACTAGTAAGTAATACAAAAAACTGGACAACTTTGATGAATAATAATGAAGATATATCAATTGGTAATAGTAATGATAATTCATCTGATGGTCATGATGGACATATTATGGAAGTAATTCAATATCCTTGGGTACTTTCAACAATAGAAAGACAACAAGTTGAATCATATTTAGCTATTAAATATGGTATGACTTTAGATCAAACAACTTGAATTAATTATTTATCAAGTAATTGAACTACAATATGGGATTCTACTGTAGCTTGAAATTATAACAATAATATTTTTGGTATAGCTAAAGATACAAATTCATCTTTAGATCAACAAATTTCAAAATCTGTAAATAGTTGAGCAATTGTAACAATTTCAACAGATACAGATTTTACTTGAGCAAATGGAACTCATAGTTCATTTGCAGAATGAGAGTATTTTATAGTTTCAAGTAATTCATGAGCAATAACTACTCAAACAACAGAAATTTCTTCACTTTACTCAGATAGAATAACTCGTGAATGGAAAATACAAAGTACATCAATAGCTTCAAGTGTAAATTTAAAATTTGATAGTTTTGATGATAATTATGTTTTACTTGCAGATGCTGATGGAGATTTTTCATCATGAGCTGTAAATGTTTGAACACTTTCAGCTAGTTGAGAAATTACAGGAATAACTTTGTATAATGATCAGTATTTTACACTTGCTATTAAGTTAAATTCTCCTACAGATTTTTCTAATAATGTATTGTGGCTTGATTGAAATGATTCTTCAACTTTATATAGTGATAGTACATGTGCTACTTGAATTAATAATTGAAATCAAGTTGGTTGTTGGGTTGATAAATCAGGTCAATGAAACAATGTATTACAATCTATACAAAATGATAAACCAGTATATAATACAAATCAACAAAATTGAAAACCAAGTTTAGATTTTATTAATTCAGCCTTATGAAATGATGATAGATTATTTACTTCTACTTCAGGACAAATTACAGCAAATGGTCCATATACTAAATTTGTTGTATTTAAGTATGATATTATAAATACTTCTAATAATTTAATATCTTCTGATGATACTGGTTCAGCATTTTGGTGAGCTAGTATTAATTCTGTAAATGTGTGGCATTTAAATTCAGGTACAGCAAACCCATGACATTTAACTTCTGGAGCAATTTGAACTACAACTTACCATATTGCTGCAACAAGATATGATAATATAGCAAATGATTGAAATTTAAGTGTTTTAAATATAAATGGTTTAGAAGTTGATACAGATGATAGTATTCAAAATAACAGTTCTCAACCTATATCTATTTGAGGACATTGACTTACAAATGGTCTTGATGGTAAAATAGCTGAAGCAATTGTATATAATAGTGCTTTAACAGATGAAGAAATTGATTGTGTAGAATCATACCTTTCTAATAAATGGAATATTGCTATTTCTCATGCATTTACTTATTGTTCTGCTCCAGTCTCTATTTCACTTAATAAAACTAACTATCCAGAACAAAAAGTTTTTCAAAGAAATTGATCTGATCAATATAATTTTCAATTAAATTGAACATATAATTGAGTTTGTACAAGTGTAGAAGCATCTTTTTGAAGTTGAGCTTATTCTGTTATAGATTCTTCTCCAAGTGGAAATGCTTTTAGTGGTTCTTTAACAGCTTGAATAGGGCAATGAAATTTATCTGTAAGATGTACTAATGATAATTCAGCAATAGACACTGTAGCAAATATTTGAGTATGAGATATTTATGTTGTTGCTGGTCAATCAAATGCTGAATGACATGCTCAAAATGCTCAACTTTATACAACAGTAGCCCCAACAGCTACTGTTCATCCAACTGTTTATACTGATTGAGATGTTTGGAAAATTTGAAATGATGATACAGATCCAGGTTGATGAGCTGGTTCAGTTTGGCCTATTTTAGGTTGATATATTGCTGAAAATACATGAATACCAGTTATGTTTATTACAACAGCTGATGGTTGAAAATGACTTGTAAATCCTGCTCAATGGACTAAGTGATGATGAATAAATTGTTCAAAAGGTGTTCCATGTTTTGATAATATGATAAACCAAGTTCAGGAAGCTAATCCAAATGATATAAAGGCAATTTTATGGTTTCAATGAGAAACTGATGCTAGTAACTGAGTTTCAAGATCTGCATACAACACTGGATTAGATCAATTTATAACTGACGCTCAAAATGATTTACCAGGTACTCCAGATTTAATTTCTTGAGTTATTTGACCTTGGATTCCTTCTGCTGTTAATTCTACTCAAATTAGATTAGCAACAATGGATGCTTGGGATGATAATTCTAGTATTAAATATTGACCACAGGCTTATGATATCAAAATTTCTAATGATTGAATAGGTGATGATGTTCATTATGTAGCTAACGATGAAATTCAGACTCTTGCTTTTAGATGGTGGAAATCCCTTGAAAATCATTATTATTGATGAAATGAATGAAGATGACCAGTAATAAATTCTGCAACACTTCTTTCATGAAATAATCAAATAGATGTAAATTTTACTGTTAATTCAAGTTTATCTTCAAATTGAACTTTGGCTTCTGATATTTGGTTTGTAAATGATAATTGAACAAATATTACTGTAAATACAGCTTCTATTATTGATAATAATACAGTAAGATTAACTTTAGCTTCAGCTGTATCTAGTTCTAATATAACTTTGACATATGCAAAAGATAATACTGCTGAGTGAAAAAATATATTAACAGACAGTGTTACTTGAAATACTGCAACTTGAACAAGTCCTCTACCTGCTGATCCATTTAGTGATTTTACAGTTACTATAAATAATTCAGCTCCAAGTGATATAACTCTTTCAGGTTCTACAATAAATGAAAATAATTCTATTTGAGATTTAATTTGAAATTTATCTACAACAGATTCAGATATATGAGATACTTTTACTTATACTTTTACAACTTGAACTTGAGATACTAATAATTCTTTATTTACAATAAGTGGTTCAACTCTACTTGCAAATACAAGTTTTGATTATGAAACTATGACTTGAGCAACTGTTAGAATAAAAACAACAGATTTAGCTTGAGCAACTTTTGAAAAAGTATTTAATATTACAATTAATGATGTAGATGATACAAATCCTATTTTTGATAAAGTAGATTTTGTTTCAAATAATACTAATACTTCTTATGCAAAATTTTGAGATAATATAATAATTTCAATGTTCATAAATCCAGCAGATACATGGCAAAGTTGAAATGATTTAGATTTTAAAATATGAACGTGAACAATAATTAATTCTTGAAATTTTACAACATCAGGTTCTCCAATTTTATCAAGAAATAAAACCTATACAGTACAAGTTTGAGATAATTGAGCTATAACTGTTTCTTGAATTAACTTTTTTGATATTATTTGAAATACTTTAACTTGAGCTACTTTACCATATATTCCAACTACAAATGTTATAGTTGATACAATAGATCCTATAATAACTTTTTCAGATGATATTTTGGTTTGACCAACTCAAAGTGATGATATAAATATAATAGTTACAGAATTAAATATTTGAAGTTTGGAGTATTGACTTAGTACTGATAATATTTGTGATGTTTCAGATACATACTGAAATATTTTTACAAGTTGAACAGCTTTTACAATAAATACTGAAACAAATAACTGACAATATATTTGTGTAAAAGCAACAGATTTAGCTTGAAATATTTCTTACAAATCTTCAACTAATCCTTTAAATATTGATACAACAAATCCAATAAATCCAATAATAACAAGCCCAACAGCTTGAGCTAATGTTTGAACACTAACTCCGACATTAACTTGATCTTGAGAGGTTTGAAGTATAATAGAAATAAAAAATGGAAGTTGAGCAATAGTTTGAACATGAGTTGTAGATGGAAGTTGAAATTATAATATTACAATTTCACCAGCTTTAGCTGAATGATCAAATACATTAGATGTAACAAGTACAGATTCATCTTGAAATACAAGTTGAACAACAAGTTTATCTGTTACAATTGATGTAACTCCTCCAGTTAATCCAACAATATGAACAAGTCCAAATCCAGCTAATAATGGAACATTAGTAACTACAACAGTTTCATGATTAGAAACTTGAGTAGTAGTTACAATTCCTTGAATGACATGTTGAACTGAATCAGGTTGAACAGTTACTTGTACAGAAACAGTATCAGGAAGTACATCAGCTAATGCAACAATTACAGTTACAGATTTAGCATGAAATACAAATACAGGTACAACTACAGGTTTAACTGTAGATAATACAACACCAACTGATCCAATAATAACAAGCCCAACAGCTTGAGCTAATGTTTGAACACTAACTCCAACATTAACTTGATCTTGAGAAGTTTGAAGTGTAATAGAAATAAAAAATGGAAGTTGAGCAATAGTTTGAACATGAGTTGTAGATTGAAGTTGAAATTATAATATTACAATTTCACCAGCTTTAGCTGAATGATCAAATACATTAGATGTAACAAGTACAGATTCATCTTGAAATACAAGTTGAACAACAAGTTTATCTGTTACAATTGATGTAACTCCTCCAGTTAATCCAACAATATGAACAAGTCCAAATCCAGCTAATAATGGAACATTAGTAACTACAACAGTTTCATGATTAGAAACTTGAGTAGTAGTTACAATTCCTTGAATGACATGTTGAACTGAATCAGGTTGAACAGTTACTTGTACAGAAACAGTATCAGGAAGTACATCAGCTAATGCAACAATTACAGTTACAGATTTAGCATGAAATACAAATACAGGTACAACTACAGGTTTAACTGTAGATAATACAACACCAACTGATCCAATAATAACAAGCCCAACAGCTTGAGCTAATGTTTGAACACTAACTCCGACATTAACTTGATCTTGAGAAGTTTGAAGTGTAATAGAAATAAAAAATGGAAGTTGAGCAGTAGTCTGAACATGAGTTGTAGATTGAAGTTGAAATTATAATATTACAATTTCACCAGCTTTAGCTGAATGATCAAATACATTAGATGTAACAAGTACAGATTCATCTTGAAATACAAGTTGAATAGCAAGTGTATCTGTTATAATTGATGTAACTTCTCCAGCTAATCCAAGTATAACAACACCAACAAACTGAAATCCAGTTTGATGAACATCAGAACCTTGAACATCAGTAACAATAACAACTCCTAGTGGTTCAACATGTACAACAACAGTAACTTCAACTTGAAGTTATTCTTGTGCACTTTTTCCAACTCCAACAAATTTAGAAAATATAACAGCTGTTTCAACAGATTTAGCTTGAAATACAGGCTCTACAACTGAGACTTGATGAATAGATACTAGTATTCCAACAACTCCAACAGTTGTTAGTCCAAGTAATGGTAATCCAGTAACTTGAATAGCAGAAGTATGATCAAAAGTAGAAGTAAAAGATAAAGATTGAAATGTACTTTGTACAGTAGATCCAGTTCCAGCAAGTTGAACATATTCTTGTTCGGTTCCTCAACCAACAGATGTTTCAACTTTACCTTGGAGTGTAGAAGTAACAGATCCAGCTTGAAATATAGCAACTTTATCAGGAGCACTTACAACATCAAATGTTGATGTAACATCTCCAATAGCTCCAACAATATTAAGTCCTACAAATGGTAATCCAGTTACATGAAGTTGAGAAGTTTGAGCAACAGTAACAATAACAACTCCAAGTGGTTCAAATTGTACAGCATTAGTAAATGCAAGTTGAAGTTATTCATGTACACTTTCTCCAACTCCAGTAGATTGAGAAAATATAACAGCTATACAAAAAGATCCAGCTTGAAATACTTCACCAGCAATAACTAGTACTTGATGAATAGATACTAGTATTCCAACAACTCCAACAGTTGTTAGTCCAAGTAATGGTAATCCAGTAACTTGAACAGCAGAAGTATGATCAAAAGTAGAAGTAAAAGATAAAGATTGAAATGTACTTTGTACAGTAGATCCAGTTCCAGCAAGTTGAACATATTCTTGTTCGGTTCCTCAACCAACAGATGTTTCAACTTTACCTTGGAGTGTAGAAATAACAGATCCAGCTTGAAATATAGCAACTTTATCAGGAGCACTTACAACATCAAATGTTGATGTAGCATCTCCAACAATAATTCCAAACACATTAACTTGAAGTACTACGGATACAACTGCAACAATAACTTGGGAAACTTCAGAACCAACAAGTTCAGAAATAGTTTATGGTTTAACTACAACAACTAACCAAACAACTTGAGAACAAGATATTACTCCAAGAGTAACAAGTCATAGTTTGACTTTAACATGATTACAAGCTTGTACAAAATATTATTATAAAACTATTTCAAGAGATGTAGCTTTAAATGAAACAATAAACTGAATTTATGGTATTACAACAACAGGTTGTATATGATGAGCAGAAGTATTAGAAACTAAAGATTTTGATGTTGTATTAACAGCAAGTTGAGCTATTTGAAGTAATAAGCTTATAGTATGAACTAGTTCTAGCTCACTTGAGATAGAAATTCCAGTTTGATATTTAAATTCATGAACATGAACTTGTGCTTGAACTTGAGCATATTTTCAATTAAAGCAAATAGAGAAAAATTCTGTTATACTTAATTTATGAACACCTATTTTTCAAAAAAATGTTTTAAAAACATATGATTTATCAGCATATTGTAGTGCAACTGAAAGAGTAACTAGTTTTAATGAGAATCTAACAGTTAGTATGAAATATTCAAATGGTGATATAAATGGAATAAAGGAAAGTAGTTTACTAATATATAGATATAATATAAATAATTCTAAATGGGAAATATTAGAAAACTGTTCAGTAGATACTATAAATAATATAGTAACTTGTGAAACAAGTAAATTTTCAACATTTTGAATTTTTTGAGAATCTGAAAATATCTGATTAACATGATTTTGAGATTCAAGATGAATAGATATTTGTCCAAATAATATTGATAATTCTTGAAGTAGATATGATTTAAAATGTGAAAAAACACCAGAAGAACAAGTAATATTTAAAAATGAAGAAGAAAAAATTGATGAAACTACTAAAGAAGAAATAGTTGAAGAAATTGAAGAAAATATTATAAGTGAAGAAAAAGATGAAGAAAATATAAAAACAAAAACAGAAGAAAATAAAATCTATATGAAAAAAATAATAAATGGAGAAGAAAAAGAATATAGTATAGAAAATAATTACAGTTTTTGTAAAACTATTCCAAAAATAGTAGATTTAAATAATTTATTAAATAAATCTAATTTAGAAAAATTACCAACAAAATTTTTAGATATATCTAATTCTAAATATAAAAATGAAATAATAGCTTTAGAAAAAACATGAATAGTAAACTGAACAAGTGAAACAACTTTTGAACCAAATAGAGGAATAACAAGAGCAGAATATTTAGCAATAGTTATGAAATCTCATTGTTATCAATATGATTTATGAAATGAATGATTACCATTTTATGATGTGGACAAAAATAGTTGGCAAGCAAAAGTAATTAAAAAAGCTTTAGCTCTAAAAATTATTTCTTGAGATGTAGATAAAAATTGAAAAAGAGTATTTAGACCAAATGATACAATATCTAAAGCAGAAGCTCTTTGAATTTTATTAAATATGTGAAATTTTAATATAGAATGAGAAGTTCCAAATCTGAAATATACAGATATTAAAGCTCCTTGGCAAGTAATTTTAGCAAAAAGATTAGAATATTTATGACTTGAAACACCAGGTTTACAAGACACAACTTTTAATCCAAATGCTAAATTAAATAGAGATGTTTTAGTAAATTTCTTATTAAAAACTTTAGAACTTTATAAATAATCTTTAAAAATAATCTTTAAAAATAAAAATCTAGAAAATTAAATTTTTCTAGATTTTTTTTGCTTTAAAAATTTTAATAACACATTTTCTATATTAACTCTTATTTTTTTATAGATCATAATATGAAGTATAAAAAATATTATCCCCAAAAAAGAATAGCTTGCAAGCTATTTTTTTTCTTGTTTTTTTGTATTTATGATATAATAATATTAGTTTTTAACAGGAAATTTTTTTTTAACTTGAGTTATAAAAAAAAACTATAAAATATATGAAGGAATTATAAAAATTAAAAAAAATAAAAATGCAAAATAATAACTTTTCTGAAGGATATAAAAAAATTCTTTTAGAATCTGAAAAAAATATAAAAAAAATTTGATTTAAAAATTTAAAAGAAGAAGATTTAATATTAGAAATTCTTAGAACAGCAGAAGGTTGAGTGAAAGAAATTTTTACTATTTATTGAATAAATGAAAAATTAATAATAGAAATTCTTCAACTTTCTCCTTTTAATGCAAGAATAAAAAATAGAAAATGAAATTATACTTGAATGGATAAATGATTGAAAGATACTATTTTAATGAGTTTTAAAATTGCTACAAATTATAAAAAATCTGAAGCCTCTTTAGAAGATTTTATTTTAGCTATGATTTCAAAAAAATGATGGTTTACAAAACTTTTAGATTATGTTGGAATTGTTCCTTCTGATATTGAAGGACATTTTTCTGAATTAAATAATATGTGAGTTATTGATGGATTACATCCAAAAATTGAATGATGAAATAATAATTCTAATGCTATTGCTGAATTTATGAATGCACTAACTTGATGAATGTTTTTTTGAGATGATTCAGGAAATCCTTTTGCTATTAATAAAGCAGAAGAAGATAAAATAAAAGAAAAAGAAAAATCTAAATCAAAAACTCCAGCACTTGATTATTTTTGTATAGATTTAACTAAAAAAGCTCTTGATTGAAAAATAGAAAATATAATTGGTAGAGAAGATGAGATAGAAAGACTTATTGCAATTTTGAATAGAAAAACAAAAAATAATCCAGTTTTAGTTTGAGAACCTTGAGTTGGTAAAACAGCTGTTGTTGAAGGACTTGCTAAAAGAATTGTTGATTGAAATGTTCCTTTTTCAATGAAAGGCAAAAAAATTCTTGCTCTTGATATGAGTTCTTTAATTGCTTGAACAAAATATAGATGAGAATTTGAAGAAAGAATAAAACAAATTATTGATGAAGCTTCAAAAGTAGAAAATGAAGCAATTATTTTTATTGATGAATTACACACTATTATTTGAGCTTGATGAGCTGAATGAAGTTTAGATGCTAGTAATATATTAAAACCTGCAATGTGAAGAGGACAAATAAGAATTATTTGAGCAACAACTCTGAATGAATACCAAAAATATATTGAAAAAGATTCAGCACTTGAAAGAAGATTTGGAAAAATAAATACTCCAGAACCTGATATACAAACTACAATAGAAATTCTTGAAGGACTAAAAGAAAATTTTGAAGAATATCATAATCTTATAATTACAACAGAAGCTGTAAAAGAAGCTGTTTCTTTGGCAGGAAGATATATAACAGATAGATTTTTTCCAGATAAAGCAATCGATTTGATTGATGAAGCTTGTAGTATGAAATCAATGAAATATAATCCAAAAGAAAAAGAAACTACAACTATAAAAGAAAAAATTTCAAAACTATCAAAAGAAATAGATAATGCTGTTTCAGCTCAACAATATGAAAAAGCTACAACTATGAAAAAAAAATTAGCTTTACTTGAAAAAGAATTATATGATAAAAAAACAAAATTTTCTATTCCAAAATCTAAAAGATTAAAAGTTGTTCCTTTTGATTTACAAAGAATTTTATCTATTTCAACAGGTATTCCAACACACGATTTGAATTCTTGAGAAATTGATAGAATCAAACAATTACCAAAAGATTTAAAATGAGAAATTATTGGTCAAGATGAAGCAATTAATTCCATTACTTCTTCAATTATGAGATCTAAAGCAGGAATTACAAACCCAAATAGACCACTTGCTTCTTACTTATTTTTAGGACCAACTTGAGTTTGAAAAACTGAACTTGTAAAAGTTTTAACAGACAAATTTTATGCTGATAAAGATGCTTTAATAAAAATTGATATGTCAGAATATCCTGATAAAACAGCTATAAATAAATTAATTTGATCAAGTGCTTGATATGTTGGTTATGAAGAATGAGGTTATTTAACAGAAAAAGTTAGAAAAAATCCTTATTCAGTAATTTTATTTGATGAAATAGAAAAATGATGAATAGAAGTTTATAATCTTTTATTACAAATTTTGGAAGACTGAATTTTGACTGATAATAAATGAAGAAAAGTAAATTTCAAAAACACAATAATTGTAATGACTTCTAATATTGGACAAGAAGAATTTACTGAAAAAGCTGAAAAAATAGGTTTTAATATTTCTGAAAGTGAAGAAGAAAAAGTTATGAAAGATTATAAAATAGCAAAAGAAAATATTATAGCTTCACTTTCTGATTATTTTCCACAAGAATTTATAAATAGAATAGATAAAATAATAGTTTTTTCTCCACTTGATAAGAATGTAATTAAAAAAATTGTTTCTTTACAATTAAAAAAATTAGAAACTAGATTAAAAGAAAAAGATATAAAATTAATTTATAATGCAAGAATTTTAACTGAAATAACAAAAAAAGTTTATAATCCAGAATTCTGAGCCAGAGAAGTAAGAAGGTTTATTACTGATTCTATAGAAGATCCTATAGCAGAAAAAATAATTATGTGAAAAACAAAAATAGAAGAAATTAATTTAAAAATTGAAAAAGGAGAAGTTGTTGTTAGTTAGAATAAGTAATTAATTTTGTATAAAAAAAATCAAGAAAATCTTGATTTTTTTTGTTTTTATCTTAAACTAAAAACTAATTTTAAAAAAATAAGCAGAAGGTTGAAGCCTTCTATTAATATAAAAAAATAATTGATAAAAAAACTAATGAAAAAACAAAAAAATAATTTATTTTCTATTGAAAATATAAAAACTTTTATAATAATTTTACTTATTTGAATAATATTTTTTTTAGTTTTTTCAGAAAATATTAAAAAGGAAGAAAAAATAAAAGTAGAAAAAAAAATAGAAAAAGTAGAAAAAGTAGAAAAAAATGTTAAAGATTTTTGTCAACAATTTATAGATAAGAAAAAATATTATGATGTTTGGTCAGAAACAAAACCAAAAATTAATAAAACTCATATTTTTTGTTGAGAAATAAATTCTAGATGAAAAGCTTCTGGTTTTCATTCAAGATTTAATTGAAAAAATCCTGTAACAGCAGAAGTTTTAGAAGAAGAAAAAATTAATAAATTGTGAATTTATACAGCACAAATAAAAGTTTTAGATATTAAAAAAAATATAAAAAAACAAAAATTTTCTAGTTTTTTTCCTGACAATTTAGATAAAAAAGAAATTGAAAAAATTATTTTAAATGCTTGGAATAATAAAAAATTTTATAAAAAATCAAAATTTAGAGGTCCATCAGGATTAGGTTTTGAAATAGAATGATATACTTTAAAATGAAAAA
>JAMONT010000068.1 GCA_027066455.1 Candidatus Altimarinota bacterium | reverse complement strand
TGCTTCATATTCTGAATAATTAAAATTTTGTTCTAAAATCTTTTCTTTTTCTAAAGGAAAATATTCTTTTGCTACTGTTTCATTATATCAAAATGGACTTAAATTTGCAGGAAAAAATTCTCACCATTCTCAACTAGTTTTCATATATTCTACAATTTTTGCAACAAGTTTGTTGTATTCTTCTTTTGTGTATTGTTTATTGAAAATACAATATTCTTTATTTTTTAATGAAATACATCAAAAACAATTTTTACAAGCAATTAAATTATCAGAATAATAAATATCAGATGAAGGAGCCCAAATTATATTAGAAAACATAATATTATAAGACCTTCAAGAACAATGAACTTCATACATATTTTCAGCATCTTCTCACCAAACATCATAATCATAAGAATTTTTTGCTCAAGTTAAACTAGAAGAATATTTTACATTTTCTACATTTAAACAATTATAAATTTCTGTTGAATCTTTAGCATTTTCTATATCATCTCAAATTGAATTTTCTGAACTTATTATATTTAAATTTTTTACAATTTTTTTAGGTAAATATTTTTCTTCTGGTTTTTGATTATTTTTTAGAAAATTTTTAAATTCTTCTTTTGTTACTTGTTTATTATAAATAACATATTCTTTATTTATTAAATTTCTAGATCAAAAACAATTTTTTGAATTTTGACAATCCATACAATAATAACAATTATAACAATCTTTTAACCTTTGAGAATAAAAACATTTATTACAATTATTTATTGATATTGATTGGTAACATTGTTCAGAATTATAAGCAAAACTACAATCTATACATTTTTTAGAATTCCAAACAGTATTTCAATATATACTATCTTCATTATATCAAGCTTCAAAAACTAAATAACAATTTTTTTGATAATATGAATGATTTGTATATTCAGAATTATCATCTCATTCTCAATTAATAATTGCTAATCTAGGAACTTCTAGTTGTAATTCTCTAAATTGTTCAGAAAAACTTTTACTGAAATCAAAATCTACTCAATAATCAAGTTCATTCCATTTATCACTCCACCAAAAATTATTTGAATAAACTTTTAATTCTTTATCAGGACTATAAATAGAAATAATATTTTCCCCAGTTGCATCACATTTTCTTTTATATAATTTTCTTTCATTTCTAAAAGCAAGTCTTCTTTGTTGTCTACACTCTGGACATAAAGTTGGAGCTGGAATTTCAAAAATAATCTGTTCTACTCCTTCTCCCTGTAAGGGAGAGGGTTGGGGTGAGGGGAATTTTGGTGATATTTTTTTATAAAATTCTAAATCAGAATTAGTTATTTCAAAATTTATTGAGCATTTTTTACATATTTTTTGCATAATACTTTTTATAATATTAAAATATAAAAATATTTTATCATATTTTTTCTCTCTACACAAAACATATTATTAAAAACTTGACAAAATGCAATTTTAATTGTATACTTCCTGTGACTACTATATTCACAACTATAAAAATGAATAATAATATCACAAACATTTTAGAAAGTTT
>JAMONT010000067.1 GCA_027066455.1 Candidatus Altimarinota bacterium | reverse complement strand
ATTGCTCTACTAACTCCTATTCAATAACACCCCATTTTTGGAGTTTGCATTTTATTGTCTTCTGCTAAAAATTGTACTCAAAAAGCACTAGTAAATTTAGTTTCAAGAGGAAAAATATTTCAGATTTCAGAAGCTTTAAATACTTCATAAATATCTCAAGTTTCAGGATTTTTATCTCAAATCTTAGCATTTTTAAAATCATAAAACTTTTTAGGTTTGTTTAAATTTTTTCAAAAATTTACATTTATAGAATGAAATCAAGTTTTATTTGTTCAAGTTTCAAAATTTGTTAATCATTCAATAGAATCATCTAAATATAATTCAACATTTTCTGGTAAATTGATTATTCAAGCATAACCAATTTCAGCTCAAGTAATTTTTTTTACTTTTTCTTCTGAAGCAAAAATCAAACTACTTGTTCAAAGAATTTTTTGTAATTTTAAAGTATTTATTTCATAATCTCATCTAACTGAAGCCACTATAAATTTCCCTTCAGCAGTTTCAAAAAATAAAGTTTTTGTAGTTTTTTCTTTTGGAACTCATAAAAATTTTTCTAAAGCTTCAACTCAAATTATATCATTTGAATGTTCTATATCTTTTTTTTCTAATAATTCACTATCAGCTACATTTTCTTTTCCTACTTTTGCTGGAGTAATTTCTTGATTATAACAAATTCAAGTTTTATTATCTTTATAAATAACATCTTCTCAAATATCTATTTTTACTTGAAATTCATGAGAAAATTTTTCAGTAAAAGTTCAACCATCTGCCAAAGCTATAATTGTGTCTTCTCAAAGTCCTAATTTTTCAAAAATTTTCATATAAACTTTTTTCATTCATTCATAATACTCTACAAAATCTTCATCAGAAGAATGGAAAGAATAAGCATCTTTCATTATAAATTCTCTTCATCTTAAAAGTCCAGATTTTGCTCTTTTTTCATTTCTAAATTTATTTTGAATCTGGTAAACTCAAAAAGGTAAATCTTTATATGATTGAATAAAATCTCACATTAAAGGAGTAATTAATTCTTCATGAGTTGAATTAAGTCAATATTCTTTATTATTAGTAGCTGGAATATGAAACATAACATCAATAGAATTCCATCTACCTGTTTTTTCCCAAAGTTCTTTTGGACTTAATGCTGGCATTAAAGTTTCAAAAGCTCAATAATTATCCATTTCCTCTCTAATTATTTTTTCTATTTTTCTCAAAACTTTTAGCCCAAGAGTTGTATAGCTGTAAACTCAAGCCATAGTTTGTCTTATAAAACCAGCTTGAAGTAAAATTCAAGTCCCTTTATTATCACTTCCATTTGGTGTTGATTTTTGTGTTTTAAATGGAAAATTACTTAATTTTATCATATTTTTTTTGTTAAATTTTATTATTATAATTTTTTTTATTATGTTATATTTTATTTCTTTTCCTTAATTAATCAAATTTTTTAATTAAATAATAAATTTTGTACATTTTGTATCATTTTCTAAACACTCTAATCAATTCAGGGCATTTGCTATAATTGCTTGTTTTACTCAATAATTTAGAACTTCAAAAATACAATTAAGTTTTGATTTCATTCATCAAGTTCAAGAATGACTTTTATTTTTTAGAACAAAATTCTTATAATATTTTTCTTCTTTTTTTGAACTAATTATTCATCACAAAATTGTTTTTTTATTTTCATCTAAAAGTCAATAAGTATTTGTTAAATAAATAACTTTTTCTACAACTATTTTATTTTTTAAAAAATTATGAAATAATTTTGAAATAAAAACTGTATTTTTATCATTGTCACTTTTATCAAAAACATTATTTAATTCAGTAGAATGCAAAGTATCATTATGATTAATAATAATCCAAACATCATTTTCAAGCAAATTATATAATGTATTAGTTAAATGTTTTTCATCTGCATAATCATCAATTAAAATTTCTCATATAAGTTCTTTTTTTCATAATAATTTTCAATATTCTTTCATTAAAAGTTTCTGTCATATTGAAGCTAAAGCTGAAACTGAAAAGTTTTCAATATTTTTTCAAGTAGTAATAACTCTATCTTTTCATAGTTTTACAGCACCAGAACTTATAAAAACAAATTTTTCTCCTGTTTTTTCTTCCCATTTTTTAGCATCTTTTATAATTTTTTTCAAATTTTTTTTATTTATAGAATCACTTCATATTTTTACTATATTTATTTTTTCTTTATTTTTTTCTAATGTTTTCATATTTTTTTATTATTAAATTAAATTTTTTTGTAGCCCCTTTCTCCCCAAAAAGGGGAGAGAGGATTCAGGTGAGAGGGCATAAAAAAAATCCCTAACTTTTTCCCTTTTAGGATTAGTTAGAAATTTTTTATATTTGAGATTTTTTTTCACAAAAATAAATTCTATCAAATCATGGGGGATTTAATAAAATTTGGGGGAGTTATTTTTGTAAAAATTCTTTGCATATTTTTTAATTTAAAAATTTAATTACTTTTTATTATAAGGATTTTTTATTTTTGTCAAAAAAATTTTTCTTGATTTTTCTTAAAAAAAGTAAATTATAAAATAATGCTTTTAAAAACAAAAAAAAATATGAAAATAATACAAAAAATAGGAAAAGAAAAAAACATTAAAATTATTAAAAAGTATTTAAAATCCAACAACTTCTATAAAAAAAAATATTTAATTTTTAAATTTTCATAATATCAGTTTCTTTTATTTTAAATAATTCATCCATTTTTTTATTAGCATCATCAGTAATTTTTTGTAAATCAATTTCCAAATTTTTTCTTTCATCTTCTGAAATTTCCTTATTTGTTTCAGCATTTTTAATAGTTTTTGCTGAATCTCATCTAGCATTTCTAGTTCATATTTTTCCTTCTTCCAAAAGTTTTTTAGCTATTTTTACCAATTCTTTTCTTCTTTCTTCTGTTAAACTAGGTATTTTTATTATAATACTATCAGCCATAGATTGTGGATTTAATCCTAATCAAGCATCACAAATAGCTTTTTCTATAGAATGAATTATTGATTTATCCCAAGGTTTTATTGTAAGAGTTTGAGAATCTAAAACTCAAACAGTTGCAACAGATTGAATAGTTTGCATAGCACCATATTGTTCTATTTTTACATCTTCAACTAAAGAAGGATTTGCTCTTCAAACTTGTAATTTAGAAAATTCAAATTCTAAATGTTTTATAGCTTTTTCTATTCATATTTTTGCTTTATCTAACATATTTTTTTTAATTATTATTAAATTAATTAAAAAATATTTTATACAGAAATTTTTTAAAATCAAAACTTTTTAAAAAAGTTTGCTTTTTTTTTTAAATTAATATACTTTTTAAGAATATATTTAACCTAAAAATTATGAATTTAGAAAAATTTAAAAATAAAAAGATAGCAATTTTAGGTTTTGGGCTTGAATGAAAATCTAGTTTAAGATTTTTGTTAAAATTGTGAATAGAACTGGAAAATATTACAATTCTAGATTGAAATAAAAATTTGGAAATAACAGAAAAAGTTGAAAAAATTCTTTGAGAAAAATATTTAGAAAATTTAGAAAAATTTGATTTAATTTTTAAAAGTCCTTGAATTAGTCCATATGATAAAAAAATTCTTCCTTTTAGAAAAAAACTTATTTCAAATTCTGAAATTTTTTTTGAAAATTATAACTGAAAAATTATTTGAGTAACAGCTACAAAAGGGAAATCTACAGTTGTCACTTTGATTTATAAAACTTTACAAGAAGCTGGATATAATGTGAAACTTGTCGGAAATATTTGAAAACCAATTTTTGATGAAATTGATATTTTATGAAATGAAAAGTATGATTTCATAATTTATGAACTTTCTAGTTATATGCTAGAAACTATGCAACCAAAACTTTTTATATGAATTTTGTGAAATATTTTTCCTTGTCATATAGATTGGCATAATAATAGTATGGAGGTCTATAAAAAAGCAAAAACTAATTTGCTAAAAAATTCTGAAAATATTATTATTAATGAAAATTTTTCATATCTTATAGAAAAAAATATACAAGAAAAAAATATACAAGAAAAAAATAATTGAAAAAAAAGTAACATTTTAAATAAAAAAAAATATACTTTTTGAAAAACTTGAAAATATAATTTTGATGAAAATTGCTTTTATATATGAAATAAAAAAATTATAAATTCTGAAAATATTGCTTTATCTTGAGAACATAATAAATTTAATATAAGTTCTGTAATTTGAGTTTTAGATATTATAAAAAAAGAAAAAAATTTTTTAGCACTTGAAAAAATATTAAAAAATTTTTCTTGACTTCCTCATAGACAGGAAAAAATTGGAACTTATAAATGAATAATTTTTATAGATGATGCTATTTCTACAACTCCAGAATCAACTATTGAAGCTATAAAAACTTTTTGAAAAAATATTTGAACAATTTTTTTAGGTTGAAGTGATTATTGATTTACAGATGAGTCTTTTGAAAATTTGAAAAATTATATTGAAGAATATGAAATTCCTAATATTGTTTTATTTATAAAAACTTGAGTCAGGGTTTTTCCAGAAGATTCTGAAAATATGAAAATTTGAGAAGAAAAAATTCTTTATTTAAAAAATAATTATTCTCCAAAAATTTTGAAATCTGATTCAATGGAAGAAGCAATAAAATTTGCTTATGAAAATACTAAAACTTGAAAAATATGTATTTTATCATCAGCTTCTCCTAGTTTTAGTTTGTGGAAAAATTATATTGAAAAATGAAATGAATTTAAAAAATTTGCAAAAAAATACCACTTTTAAAACCACCCCTTAAATCCCCTCCTTAGTAAGGAGGGGAAAGAAATTTTTAATTTCAGGGGAGGTAAATATTTATTAAAAATAAAAATATGACAACAAATAATGAATTTCCAAAAAAATATAATCCAAAAGATTTTGAAAAAAAGTTATATGATAATTGGGAAGAAAAAGGTTTATTTAAACCTAGAGAATCAACAACTGGAGAAAATTTTTATATTCCAATGCCACCTCCAAATGTTACTGCAAAATTGCATGTTGGTCATAGTTTGACTTCAACTATTGAAGATATAATGACAAGATATCATAGAATGAAATGAGATTCTACTCTTTTATTACCTTGAACTGATCACGCGGGGATTTCTACACAAGTAAAAGTTGAACAAAAATTGGCTCTTGAATGAAAAACTAAACATAATATTTCTAGAGAAGAATTTTTGAAAGAATGTTGGGATTGGACAGAAAAATATGGTTGAGAAATAAAAAATCAATTTAGAGAAATGTGAACAAGTTGTGATTGGTCT
The DNA here is from genome assembly GCA_027066455.1 of Candidatus Altimarinota bacterium. GTDB lineage: Bacteria > Patescibacteriota > Gracilibacteria > BD1-5 > UBA6164 > JAMONT01. The sequence goes on along the minus strand of JAMONT010000067.1, from coordinate 23,787 downwards.
AAGGAAAAATTTACAATGGATGATAATATGAACAAAAAAGTAAATCAAGCTTTTGTAAAACTTTATGAAAAATGATTAATTTACAAATGAGAATATATGGTAAATTATGATTCAGTTTTAGATACTGTTATTTCTGATCAAGAAGTAGTTTATAAAGAAGAAAAAGGGCATTTATATCATATAACTTATTTTGTTTCTTGAAGTGATACTGAGATAATTATTGCAACTACTAGACCTGAAACTTTGCTTTGAGATGTTGCTGTTGCTGTTCACCCAAAAGATAAAAGATATAAAAAATTATTAAAAGCTGAAAAAAAATTAATTTTACCAATAGTTAATAAAGAAATTCCTCTTATTGCTGATGAAATGGTAGATATGAATTTTTGAACTTGAGCTGTAAAAATAACTCCTGCTCACGATCCAAATGATTTTCAAACAGCAAAAAGACATTGATTACCACTTGATGAAATTGTTTTAGGAAAAGATTGAAAAATGACAAAAAAAGCATGAATATTTGCAGGGCAAAATTATAAAATAGCTAGAAATAATATTGTTGAACTTTTAAAAGCAAAATGAAATTTGACAAAAGTAGAAGATTATATTTCAAAAGTTGCTTATTGAGAAAGATCTCACTCAAAAATAGAAACTATTATTTCAACTCAATGGTTTGTAAAAATAGAACCTTTAGCTAAAAAAGTAATTAGATGATACAAAAAAAAGGAGTTTGAAATTATTCCAAAAAAATTTGAAAAAATGTTTGAAGATTGGATTTTTAATCTGAGAGATTGGTGTATTTCAAGACAATTAATTTGGGGACATAGAATTCCTGTTTGGTATGATGAAACTGGAAAAATGTTTTGTGCTGAAAATGAAAAACAAGCTCAAGAAAAAGCTTGAAAATGAGTAAAATTAACAAGAGATTCTGATGCTCTTGATACTTGGTTTTCTTCAGCACTTTGGCCTTTTGCAGTTTTGGATTATGATATGGATTCAGATAAACAACCTGATTTAGTTAAACAATTTTATCCTGCTTCAGTTTTGGAAACTGGTCATGATATAATATTTTTTTGGGTAATTAGAATGTTATTATTTTGATATGAATTTACTAATCAAGCTCCATTTAAAAAAATATATTTTCATGGACTTGTTCGTGACAAATTAGGAAGAAAAATGTCTAAATCTCTTTGAAACTGAGTAGAACCTCTTGAAATGATAGAAAAATATTGAACTGATGCTCTTAGACTTACTTTAGTAATTTGAAATACTCCTTGAAATGATTTGAAATTTGATGAAGAAAATGTAAAAAATAATTCTATTTTTATAAATAAATTATGGAATGCTTCTAGATTTGTTTCAATGAAAATCACTACAACCCTCTCTCCTGAATCCTCTCTCCCTGATGGGGAGAAAGGGACTACAAAAAAATTTGATATAGAAAAAATAGAAAAAAATTTGATAAAAAATTATGATGAACTAATGCTTCATGAAAAATGGATTTTATCTAGAATAAAATATTTGAGTGATGAAGTTACTTCTTGAATGGAAAATTATAATTTTTCTAGTATTTGACAAGAATTACAAATTTTTACAAAAAATGAATTTTGTGATTATTATATTGAAGAATTCAAACTTACAGACCAAACTTCTAAATTTTGAAAAGAAGTAATTACTTATGTTTTAAATAAATTATTGAAATTATGGCATCCATATATTCCTTTTGTTACAGAAGAAATTTATTCTAAAATTTGATTTTCTTGAGATTTAATTATAGAAGAATATGCAAAAATAAATATTGAAAGAAATATAGAAGTTGAAAAAGCAAAAAATTTGATTATTGAATTAATTAAAGAAATTAGAAAATTGAGAGTTGAAAAAGATATTAAACCAAATAAAACTATAAAATTACAAATTTATGCAAAAAATAAAAATGCTGAAATAATTGCTGAAGTTATAGATTTGCTTTGAGATATAGTAAAATCAGAAGAAACACTTTTAGTTGATGTAAAACCAAAAGATGATAATTTAGCTTATTCAATAATAAAAAAATGAGTTGAAGTTTATGTTGATACAAGTAATGCAATTGATAAAGACAAAGAAATAGCTAGAATAAAAGAACAATTAGAGGATACAAAAACTTATATAAAAATTATTGATAAAAAATTATTAAACCCAAATTTTGTACAAAATGCTCCAGATTCTTTAGTTAGAGCTGAAATTAGTAAAAAAGATGATGCTAAAAATAAATTAGAAAAATTGGAAGAAAAATTAGGGAAGTTAAAATAATTAATTAAAAAGAATTGCTAAAAACTTTTTTTAGATATAATGTAAAAAATTTAAAACTTAAAATAAAAAAATATGCAAATTTGAATTGTCTGATTACCAAATGTAGGGAAGTCTACATTATTTAATGCTTTGACTAAAAACTATGCAGCAGATGCACAAAATTTCCCTTTTTGTACAATAGAACCAAATGTTGGAATAGTTAATGTAAATGACTCTAGACTTGAAAAAATTAGAAAAGTTGTTGATTGAGAAAAAATAATTCCAGCTACAACTGAATTTATTGATATTGCTTGAATTGTAAAATGAGCAAGTTCAGGAGAAGGACTTGGAAATAAATTTTTAGCTAATATTAGAGAAGCTGATGCTATTTTGCAAGTTGTAAGAATTTTTGAAGATGATGATATTATTCATGTAAATTGAAAAGTTGATCCGAAATTTGATATTGAAATTATTAATGCTGAGCTGATTATGGCTGATATTGAAACAGTTGAAAAAAGATTAGCTTGAGACAGAAAAAAAGCAAAATCAGACAAAAAAATGGCTGAAATAGTACAAATTTATGAAAAAATATTAGAAAAATTAAAGTGAGAAAAATTAGTTTCAAGTATGGATTTAGGAGAAGAAGAAAAAGAAATAATTGTAGACTTGCATTTGCTTACAAATAAAAAATTTGTTTATGCTTGTAATGTTTCAGAAGATATGATGGATACTCCTTTGGAAAAATTACAAGAAATTTTATGAGTAGGAAAAAATTCACAAGTAATAGCTATTTGTGCTAAATTAGAAGAAGATATGCTTGAAATGTCTTTAGAAGAAAAAGATGAATTTTTAAATGATATGTGATTAAAAACAACTGGACTTGATGATTTAATAAAAGCAAGTTATGAAGCACTTTGACTTATGTATTATTTTACAGCTTGAGTTCAAGAAGTAAGAGCTTGGACTGTAAAAAAAGGTTGTACAGCTCCACAAGCAGCTGGTACAATTCATACAGATTTTGAAAAATGATTTATAAAAGCAGATACTGTAAACTGGAAGGATTTAGTAGAATTTGGAGGTTGGAGTTGAGCAAGAGAAAATTGAAAAGTTAGCTTAGAATGAAAAGAATATATTGTAAAAGATTGAGATATTATGCTTTTTAAATTTAGTAAATAAAAACTATTTACAAACACAAAGATTATTTTATAACTTTTATATTAAAAAATAATTATATTAAAAGTAAAAATAAATAAAAGTCAAAAAAAGTTTTGACTTTTTATTTTTTTTTATATAATAAAAGAATATTTAATTTTTAAGAAAAAATTTATGGATAAAATAACATCTACAATGTTAGCAACTTGATTAGTTGGAGTATTAAGTGGATGTTGAGGAGATACTACTGTTAATGGTGATGTTAATTTTAAAATTGATGCTAATTGAAGTACATTTAATACTAAAGATAGTTTAAATTGAAATATAGTTGATGGAAATGAAACAATAGGTACTACAGATAAAATTGTTTGTAAGGTTTGAGAAATTTTAGTTTATATCCCTGATAACAAAACTTGTGAAGAGTATTGATGAGTTAATGCTGATATCTCTGATATAGTAATAATTCCAGAAGAAAATAATGAAACTTCAGAAACAAATACAACAACTCCACCAGAAAATAATGAAACTGTAGAAGTGGAAATAGAAAAATTTGAAATAAACATACATACTGTTGGTATCTGAATATTAGTTTCTGGTGAAATAATGTTTGGTTGATTAGGTCTTGACCCAGATAAAACTTTTATAACAGATTATGATTCAAGTACAATTGTAATTGCTGATAAATGAGTTTGAAATGAAGAAGATTATAAAGGTGAAATTCCTGAAAAAGCTATTTCAAAATTAAATATTTCTGCTACAGGAGAAGGAGAAGATACTATAACATTAGTAGAAAATGGATGAACAGATAAAGAAAGAATTATTAAAGTTACATTTAAATAAAAAGCTTTAAAAAAAAATAAAATCTTAGATTTTATTTTTTTTTGTTTTTCAAATTTTCTAAAATAATTTTTTCAAAATTTTCCAAACTTTTTTCACTAATTCATATAAGCAAAGAAATTCTAGAAAAACTATTATTATTTATAAAATTCAAAATTTTTTTTGTTTCCAGATTTTTATGTTCCAAATAAAGTAATCCAAAAATATTTAAAATTTTCAAACAAGCCAAAATAATTTTTATATTTATTTTTTTTTCTGTAGCTTCTCCTTCTCCCTGTAAGGGAGAGGGTTGGGGTGAGGGCTGAAATAGGGATGAATTAATCTTTTTTACCACCTCAAAAATATTAAAAATTTGTTTTTTTTCTGGAGCTAATTTATAAATTAAAGTTATTAAAATTTGATAATTATTTATTGTTTTGAAAGAAAAATTTAAGTAATTAAATTCTTTTAATATTTTTATATTTCTTATAGAAAAAAGTTCTTTTTCTCATTTTGTTCTTAATTCAAAACTTATAATATATCATAAATCAAGTTTTTTTTCTTTATTAGAATTTTTTGAAACAACAGCTATTTTTCAATAATCCACACTAAAAATAATATACATAATATCTTTACTTTTATGTATTTTTTTTAAAATAATTCCAGAAGTTTTAAAAATAGACATTTTTTTTTAGTTTAAATCAATATTATTATTTAAATATATATATATTAGGAAATATAATCATAATTCAAATATTGTAAACCCAAAGTTACAAAGTTTTTTATAGTTTTTCCAAAATTTCATAAGAATTCTTTACAAAAGTTTCAGAAAAATTTGGAACTTTTTACTTAACTTAAAGTAAGTTAGTTAAAATTTTAGGAAAACATTAATAGCTATTATTTTTAATACTTCTAGAATTAGATAAAGGAGCTCTTGATTCTAAATCAAGATATTTTAATATTCTTATTCTAGTTACAATTGCATTTTTTTTTCATTTCTGACTTGTAATTTAGTAAATAAAACATAATTTTTATACTAAGGAATTAAATTTGCTGTGCAAAGCTATTTTATTCCTCTTTTTCTTTTTAGTAAATTTATATTTAAGTTTTTATTTAGCTTTTTACTCCAGTACCACATCAATTTTTTCCAGAAAATCACAAAAGTCAAATTTCTTTTTGACTTTTAGAAACTTATTAATAAAATACAAAAGCTTTTTAAAAATATGTATGTATTTAATTATACTACATAAAAGTAAAAGAGTTTTGAAAAGTTAAGTTAAACCATTTTTAAATAAAAATTGAAAAAAGGTGATTTAGTTATTTTTTTAAAGTTTTTTTTGAAAAAATAGTTTAACCTCTAACTTAAAGTTTTATATATAAATTGAAAATTCTAGATAAATTTAATTTTTATTATAAAACTGGTATTGTAATTTAGTTTCGTAATTATCTTTAAAGATTATGGCTTGATTATTAGCACATAAATTGGAGATGACTAGAATTGTAAAAGATAATACTTTTGTTCCTGTTACTTTACTTGAAGTTCCTAACCTAAAAGTTGTTACTATTAAAACAAAGGAAGTTGATTGATACGATGCTTTAGTTATTTGAATCCTAAAAAAAGATGCTTCTTGAAAGCTGAAGGATTGAAATAAAGCACTTAGTTTCAATGAATTTTCTAAAATTAAGGAAGTTTCTCTTAATAAATGAGAGGCTGAAAAATTTAAAATAGGTGATACTATAGGTTTGGAAAACTTGGAGTGAGTTAAATTGGTTGATGTAACTTCTATTTCTAAATGAAAATGATTTACATGAGCTATGAAAAAACATAATTTTCATGGTTGACCTAAAACTCATGGTTCAAAATTCCATAGAGCACTTGGTTCTATTGGTAATAGAAAACCTAAAAGAACACACAAAGGTAAAAAAATGCATGGTCATCACTGAGATGTAAGGGTTTCTCTTAGATGAGTTCCTTTAGAATTATTGAATAAAGATTTAAAAGTTTTTGGTTTAAAGGGACCTATCCCTGGGGCAAGAAAATCTTTAGTTATAGTAAATTTTTAATTATTAATACTGATATAAATGGATATTAAACTATTTAATCAAGAAGGTAAGGAAAAATGAACTATTGAATTAAACGAAATTTTATTTTGACAAAAAGAAATAAAAGAAGGTTTAATTCACAGAGCTTTGATTTACCAACTTGCTAATGCTAGAAAAGTAGTAGCTCATACTAGAACTAGGTGAGAAAGAAGATGATCTACTAGAAAAATCTATAGACAAAAATGAACAGGTAATGCAAGAATGGGGTCTAATAGATCTCCAATCAGAAAAAAATGAGGTGTTGTTTTTGGACCTAGAAATAATGTAAATTACAGTATTTCTATGAATAGAAAGGAGAGAAGAAAAGCATTATTTTATGTTTTATCTTCGAAACTTCAAGATAATAAATTAGTTATAGTTGATGATATAAAATTTGATAATATTGCTACAAAAAATATGGAAGCAGTTATGAAAAATTTATCATATGAGAAAAATGTTTTATTAGTTATTCCATCTAAAAATGAAATAATTGAAAAATCATCTTCAAATTTACCTTTTGTAAAAACTATTTTAACTAGTTATTTAAATATTGCTGACTTATTAAAATTTAATACTTTAGTAATATTAAAAGATTCTCTTAATAAAATGGAGGAATCTTATGTAAAATAATTTTATAATTTTCTATAATAATGAGTTTATATAGAATAATTTTAGAGCCTATAGTAACTGAAAAAACATCAATTTCTGATGTTAAAAATAATGTTGTTGTAGTAAAAGTTGCTCCTGAGGCTACTAAAATTGATATTAAAAATGCTTTTAAAGTTATTTATGATGTTATTGTGGAATCAGTTAATGTAACTGCTGTAAGAGAAAAATTTAAAAATGGTAGAAAATGAAGCCAAATTAAAAGAAGATCTTTTAAAAAAGCTTATGTAACTTTACCTGAAGGTAAAAAAGTAGAATTTTCTATTGTAAAATAAAACAAATTTTAATTTTTAATTTTTGTGATCGTGGGTATTAAAAAGTTTAAACCAACTACTCCTTGAAGAAGAGGTATGACTTGAAGTACTTTTGAAGAAATAACAACTTCAAAACCTCATAAACCTTTAACTATAACTTTGAAAAAACATGCAGGTAGAAATAGCTCATGAAGGTTAACAATAAGACATAGATGAGGGGGGCATGCTAGAAAGTATAGAATAATTGATTTTATCTTTACTGACAAAAAAGGAATAGAGGCTAAGGTAAAAACTATTGAATATGATCCATATAGAACAGGTTGGATAGCACTAGTTGCTTATAAAGATTGAGAAAAAAGATATGTATTAGCACATAAAGATATGAAAGTTTGAGACACTATTGTTACAGACGATAAAGCTTTACTAGATGCTGGTAACAGAATGCTTGTTTCCAATATTCCAGTTTGATTCCAAGTTTATAACTTAGAAATAATGTTATGAAAAGGAGCTAGTTCTGTTAGATCTGCTTGAAGTTTTGCTGTAATAGTCTCACAAGATTGAGAATATACTCAAGTTAAAATGCCTTCTTGAGAAATAAGATTGGTTCATAAAAAATGTTTTGCTACTATAGGTCAAGTATCTAATACTGATCATAATCAAATAGTTCTTTGAAAAGCTTGAAGAGCTAGGTGGATGTGAAAAAGACCAGAAGTTAGAGGTAAAGCAATGAATCCAGTTGATCATCCACATGGTGGTTGAGAATGAAGAAGTCCTATTTGAATGAAAGCTCCAAAAACTCCTTGGTGAAAATTAGCTCTTTGAGTTAAAACAAGGAAGAAAAAGAAAACTACAAACAGATGGATTTTGAAAAAAAGAGATGGTAGATTAATGAAATAAAATAACTTTAGCTTTATTAATTTAAAGTATAGGTTATTAATATAATTTATAATTTATTCTTTGTTATGGCAAGAAGTTTAAAAAAATGACCTTATATAGATGAGAAATTATTAAAAAAGGTATTAGCATTAAAAGAAAGTTGAAAGAAAACAGTTATCAAAACTTGGTCTAGAGCTTGTACAATAACTCCTGACTTTGTTGGTTTCACATTTGGTGTACATAACTGAAAAGCTCATACTCCAGTTTTTGTAACTGAAGATATGGTTTGACATAAATTATGAGAGTTTTCTTTTACAAGAACTTTCAGATGACATGCTTGAAATAAATAATAATTTTTAATTTAATATTAATATATTATGAAAGCTTATTTGAAAAATACTAGGATTTCTCCTAAAAAGCTTAGAGTAGTTGCTCAAATAATAAGATGAAAAAATATTGAATGGTCTCTTGATTTTCTGAAATTTGCTCCTAAAAAATGAGCAGAAATTCTTTATAAAGTTGTATCATCAGCAGTAGCAAATGCTACAAATAATGATGGACAAGAAAAAGAGACTTTATATATAGACAGTCTTATAATAACAAAATGAATTGTTTATAAAAGAGGACAAGCTATCTCAAGAGGTAGATCTCATCCAATTTTAAAAAGAACTTCTAATGTTAGATTAGAACTACAAGTTAAATAATAATAAAAAGTTATAATGTGTCCGAGTTTTACTTAGATAAACATTTTAACAACTTAACATTTAAAAAATATTTTTATGTGACACAAAGTTAATCCAGTTTCTTTTAGAATACCATATATTAAGCCTTGGGCTGCAAATTGGTATTCAGATAAAAAAGATTATACTAAACAAATTGTAAAAGATAACAAAATAAGAGAAATCTTAAAAAAAGAATTATCTTGAATTCCAGTTTGAGATATAGTAATTTGAAGAAAAGATGGAAAGATTGAAGTTACAATTTTTACAATTAAAGCACTTTTAATTCTTTGAGCTTCTTGAGAGAATCTTACTAGAGTTGAAAAAATATTAGGTAATAAATCTGGACTTGTAGTAAAAATTACAGTAAAAGAAATTAAAAAACCTGATGCTAATGCTAAAATAGTTGGTTTTAATATTGTAAACCAAATTGAAAAAAGAATGCCATATAAGAGAGCTATTAAACAAGCTATTCAAAAAAGTATGGAAAAATGAGTTAAATGAATAAAAGTTAAAGTTGGGTGAAGACTTAACTGAGCTGAAATAGCTAGAAAAGAAACTTTTAAAGATTGAAATACTCCTACTCAAACAATCAGAGCTGATATTGATTATTGTTCAGTTAGAGCTGAAACAGTTTATTGAACAATTTGAATAAAAGTTTGGATATATAAAGGGGATATTTTCAAAACAAAAAAATAATTTTGTAAAAAAAATTTGCTTTTTGTAAAAAATTTATATACTAATTTGCAGTTTGTATGTTACAACCAAAAAAAGTTAGATACAGAAAAACTCATAGAGGTAGATTAAAGTGAAAAGCTTTAAGATGATCTGAAATTGCTTTTGGTACTTATGGACTTAAAGCTGTTACTAGAGGTTATATAACTTCTAGACAAATAGAGTCTGCAAGAAGAGCAATGATGAGATATATAAAGAGATGAGGTAAAATTTGGATAAGAATTTTTCCAGACAAACCTTATACAGCAAAACCTCTTGAAGTACCTATGGGTTGAGGTAAAGGTTCTTTAGAGATGTATAGAGCTCCTGTAAAACCTGGAAGAGTTATGTTCGAAATGACATGAGTTACTCCAGAAGTTGCAAGGGAAGCTTTTAGATTAGCATCTTATAAATTGCCTGTAAAAACTAAACTCTTAATTGATTAATTTTAAGAAATGAAAGGAATTAAGGATTTAAATTTAAAAAGTAAAGACGAAGTTCAAAAATTAGATGAAAAGGCTTTAAAAGCTGAGTACATTGATTCTGAAAAAAGACTTTATGTTTTAAAAATGAAATTAGCTACAGATGAATTAAAACAAACTCATTTAATAAAATTTTTGAGAAAATATGTAGCTTTTCTTAAAACTGTTGCAAAACAAAAAGGTTTTAATATTTAGTTAAACTAATTTTTTTAAACTACTATGAGAACTAAAAAAGGTGTAGTTACAAGTACTAAAATGGATAAAACTATTGTAATTTCTGTTGAAACTTACAAGAATGATCCTAAGTACAAAAAAAGATTTAAAGTTACTAAGAAATTCTATGCACATGATGAAGAAAATAAGTGTAAAGAATGAGAAATAGTAACTATAAAGGAAACAAGACCATTGTCTAAATTAAAAAGGTGGGTCTTAGTTTCTGAAGAAAAATAAATTTTATTTTAGTAAAAGTGAATTTATGATTCAAACAGAAAGTAGACTTTCAGTTGCTGATAATAGTTGAGCAAAGGAAGTTCTATGTATAAAAGTTCTATGATGATCTAAAAGAAGATACGCAAGTATTTGAGATGTTATAGTTTGTTCTGTTAAAAAAGCAGCACCAAACTGAGCAATCTGAAAAAAGAAAGTTGTAAAAGCTGTAGTAGTTAGAACTTCTAAAGAAATTTGAAGGAAAGACTGAAGCTTTATAAGATTTGATGAAAATGCTTGTGTTATTATAGATGATAAAGGACAACCTAGAGGAACTCGTATTTTCTGACCTGTAGCTAGAGAATTAAAAGCTAGAGGATATCAAAAAATAGTTAGTTTGGCTCCAGAAGTTTTATAAAAAACTAAATTAAGAGAAAGAATACTTTAATTATTATTTATTTAATAATTATAAGTTCTTACTCTTTTAAAAGAGTTTAATTTGTTAATTTTTATTTAATGAAAATTAGAACTTGAGATAATGTTATAGTTATAGCTTGAAAAAGTAAATGAATAAAAGGGAATGTGATGAAAGTTTTTAGAGATAAGAATAGAGTTATAGTAAAATGAGTGAATATAGTAACTAGACATGTAAAAAAACAAGGTACAAAACCTTGAGAAAAAATTAAATTTGAAAAAGCAATTGATGCTTCAAATGTAATGTTAGTTTGTCCTTATACAGAAAAACCTACTAGAATCTGATTTGTTATGATTAATGAAAAATCTAAACAAAAAAAATTCAGATTTTCTAAAAAGGCTGTAAAAGAACTTTCTAAAAAACCTGAAGAGGTTATTATTAAATAGATGCTTATTTTGTAAAAAAATTTAAAAATGTATCTTAAAGAAAAATATATATGAGAAATTTCTTCAGTTCTAAAAGAAAAATTAGAACTGAAAAATGTAATGGAAATCCCAAAAATTGAAAAAATTGTTTTGAATATGGGTATTTGAAGTTATATAAGAGCTTGAAATAAAGATTTTTCATCTCTTGAAAAAGATTTATCTTTAATTGCTGGACAAAAACCTGTAATTAAATATGCTAAAAAATCTATTTCAAATTTTAAACTTAGAGAATGAATGCCAGTTTGATTAACTGTTGTTTTAAGAGGTGATAAAGCCTATGCTTTTATTGAAAAAATGGTAAATATTGTTCTTCCAAGAGTTAGAGATTTCAGAGGACTTTCTAAAAGAAGTTTTGATAAAGAATGAAACTATAACTTTGGTATTAAAGAACATACTATTTTTCCAGAAGTTCCTCATACTGATGTTGTTAAACCTTATGGTTTACAAATTACAGTAAAAACAAAATCTCCTTCTAAAGAGGCTTCTAAAGCTTTATTAGAAGAAATGGGTTTTCCATTTGCTAAATAATTTTATTTATCTAAGATAGATGTAATGGCTAGAAAATCGAAAATAGCTAAAGCTAATAAGTTAAAAAAGAATTTTTTAAATGCTATATTAGAATGAAGAAAACCAAAAAATGCTACAAAAGTTTTTAATGTTTGTAGTGTATGTGGAAGAACTAGAGGATATATGTGAAAATTTGATATGTGCAGAATATGTATTAGAGAAAAAGCAAATGCTTGAGAATTACCAGGTGTAAGAAAATCAAGTTGGTAAAAAATACTTTTTAATTATAAAGTGTTAATAAAAGTTTTACAAAAGTTTAATTTATTAAGTTTTATTGTTATGATAATAGATCCAATTGGAGATTTATTAACAAGAATTAGAAATGCTTATATGGCTAGAATTATTAATGTAGTAATTCCTGCTTCTAAAATAAAAGAAAGCATTTTAAAAATTTTGAAAAAAAATAAGTATATTCTTGATTATAAAATTGAAGATCTTTGAAATAATAAAAGGCAGATTTTTATAACATTAAATAATGTTAGAGAAACAAAATATGTTCCTACTCTAAAAAGAATTAGTAAACCAGGACAAAGAATTTATATATCTTCTACAGATATTAAAAAATCTAAAAATGGTAAATGAATATTCATAGTTTCTACTCCTAAATGAGTAATTACTTGATATGAAGCTAGGTCTTTGAAGGTTGGTGGAGAATTAATGTGTGAAGTTTATTAATTTACTCTTCATATATAAATGAGAAATAATTTTTATAAAAATTATTAATCCAATTTATGTTATTTAATTATATATAAAAATGTCTAGAATATGAAAAATGCCTATAGCTATACCTGAAAAGGTAGAAGTAAAGGTGAATGGTAATACAGTAGAAATAAAATGAGCTGAAGGAAGCTTGAGTTTTGATTTTCTTCCTGCTGTAGAAGTGAAAGTTGAAGATAATAATATTATTATCACTCCTATTGAAACAGCTGAAAATGCTAATGCTTTATGGGGAACAACTAGATCTATATTATCTAATATGGTACAATGAGTTTCAAATAAATTTAAGAAAAGTTTAGAAATAAACTGAGTATGATATAAATTTGAAGTTGCAGGTCAAAAAATGATTTTAAGTATAGGTTTTTCTCATAAAGTTGAAATGGAAATACCTAATGGTTTAGAAGTAAAAATAGATGAAAAACTGAAAAATGTTTTACATATTTCTTGAATTAATAAACAATTAGTTTGAGAATTTACTGCTAAAATTAGATCTAAGAAAAAACCTGAACCATATAAAGGTAAGTGAATAAAATATGTTTGAGAACATATTAGAAGAAAAGCTTGAAAAACAGGTAGTAAATAATAAAAAGTATTTTTAAAAATATTTTTTAAATATATTTTATACTTTATACTAAAAATATAATATGTTAGAAAAAGTACAAAAAAGAAAAAAAAGACATAGAAAAGTAAGAGCAAAAATTGCTTGAACTTCTTCTATTCCTCGTTTAGCTGTTTTTAGAAGTAATTCAAGGATTTATGCTCAAATTATAGATGATAATGAAGGTAAAACTTTAGCTTCAGCTTGTGATTTGAAAATTAAATCTGGTTCTAAAATTGAGAAAGCTGAAAAAGTTTGAGAAGAAATAGCAAAAAATGCTACTTCTTTAAAAATTACAGAAATTGTTTTTGATAAATGAGGTTTTGCTTATCATGGTAGAGTAAAAGCTTTGGCTGACTCTGCTAGAAAAGCTGGGCTAAAATTTTAATTTTAATAATAATTATTTTTATGGCTGGTAAAGAAGGTTTTAAAAAAGGATCTAATAAACCAAGATCAGAATACAAAGAAGAACTTTTAGCAATTGATAGAGTTACTAGAGTAACTTCATGAGGTAGACAACTTAGGTTTAGAGCTACTGTTGTTATTGGTAACTGAAAGGGAAAAGTTTGAATTTGAACTTGAAAATCTTGGGAGGTTGTTGATGGTATTGCAAAAGCAATAGCTGATGCTAAAAAAAATATTGTTGAGGTACCTATTGTAAAAGGTAGTGTTCCTTATGATGTTCAAAAAAAATATAAAGCAGCTTCTGTTATGCTTCATCATGCAAGTGAATGAACTTGAATTATAGCATGATCTTCTATAAGAAAAGTTCTTGCTTTAGCTTGATATAAAGATATTTTAGCTAAAAGATATGGTTCTACAAATTTGTTAAATAATGCAAGAGCCACTGTTAAAGCTTTAACTTCTTATAAAAAGTAAAAAAGCAAAATATATATTTAATAATTGCAAGAAATGACTTTATCTACAAACAATTTAAAACCAAATGCAGGATCTAGAAAAAGATCTTTAAAAGTTGGTAGAGGTAATGGATCTTGAAAATGAACTTATTCTTGAAGATGATGCAATTGACAAAATTGTAGAAGTTGATGATGAGTTCCTTCATGGTTTGAATGAGGACAAACTCCTTTATTCAGAAGAATGCCTAAATTAAAAGGTTTTTCTAATAAAGTTTTTATGAAAAATTACAATGTAATTAATTTAAAAGACTTAGAAAAATTAGCAGAAAAAGGTATTACTGAAATAACTACAGAAATATTACTTGAAAATAGAATAATTAGAAAAAAAACTCTTGAAGTTAAGCTTTTAGCTGATTGAAAAGTTACTAAAAGTGTTAATATCAAAGTTTCAAAAGCTACAAAATCTGCTGTAGAAGCAGTTGAAAAAGCTTGAGGAAAAGTTGAATTAATATAATTTCTAAAATTCAATGTTTGAATTTTTAATTTAGTAATATATGAATTTATGATAAAACATATAAAATCTATTTTTTCAGTAGAAAGTATAAGAAAAAAAATTATAGCAACATTACTTTTAGTAATTGTTTATAAATTTTTATCTGTAATTACTCTTCCTTGAGTTGACTTAGAAGCTTTGAAAGCCAATCTTGAAGGTCAAGATGGTTTGAATTTTTTCTGAGCTTTAATGTGATGATGACTAGAACAATTTTCTATAATTCTAATGGGGCTTTCTCCATATATTAATGCAATGATAATTCTTCAACTTTTATGAGTAATAGTTCCTAAATTGGAACAATTACAAAAAGAAGGTGAACAAGGTCAAAAAGTTATAACTAAATGGACTAGATATTTAACTCTACCTATAGCATTTGTACAATCATATTGAATGATTTTACTTTTGAATAATGTTTGAGCTTGAGCTACTGTATTTGATACTAGTGATACAATGGCTGTACTTACAGCAATGACTATCATCACAGCTTGAACAATGTTTTTAATGTGGTTAGGGGAAATAATGACTGAAAGATGAATTTGAAATGGTATTTCTATAATAATTACAGCTTGAGTTTTAGCTGCAGTTCCTTGAACAATAACTGGATTTTTTCCAGCAACTTGAGGTTGAGTTATAGATACAATTGCAGGTGCTTTTGGTTCTAGTAATGCTTGAGTTTTCTGAATGAGTAATGGTTTGACTTTTATACTTTTATTTATTTTAACTTTGATTGTAACATATATTATAATTAAATTTACAGAATGAAATAGAAGAATACCAGTTATTTATACAAGAACTGGGAGAGAAGAAAAATCATTTTTCCCAATAAGAGTAAATCAAGCCTGAATGATACCAATTATCTTTGCAGTTTCTCTTGTAACTTTTCCTTGAATTATAGGACAAATTTTAAGTAGAAGTCAAGAAGGTACAATATCAAATTCAGTTTGAGAATTTATTTCTCTTTATTTTAGTATGGCTACTCCTTCTTGGTGGTTTATCTGAGCTTACTTTTTGCTTGTTGTATTATTTTCTTTCTTTTATGTATCTATTACATTTAATACTGATAATATTGCAGAAAATATTCAAAAAAGGTGATGATATATTCCAGGGATTAGACCATGAGCTGAAACATCACAATATTTATCTAAAGTTTCATGACATTTAAATTTATTTGGTTGAGGTTTTTTAGCTTTGATTGCTATTTTTCCATATTTAGCACAAAAAGTTACTGCTTCAACTTCTAATATAGATTTTATAGTGTCTTGAGCATGATTAATTATTATAGTTTCTGTTGTTCTTGATATTTTAAGAAAAATAGATGCTGAAATGAAAATGTTTGACTATACTAAATATTTTGACAAAAAATAGAAAAAAAACAAAAAAACCTTAGAAAAAAATTTCTAAGGTTTTTTTTGTTGCATATTATATATTTTTATGATAGAATGTGCTAAATAAATATTTTAAATTTGAAATGTATAAAAAAATGAAAAAAATTTTATTAATCCTAATTATATTAGCAGTTGCTTTTAACCATTTTTCTATTTATTCTAATGCAAGAAGTGCTGTTGGACAAGCAATAGAAAATTTTACAGAAGATTCAAAAAGAAAAATAGAAAATGCAAGTAATGTTTTATCTGGTAAACAATTAAATATATCTAATTCTCGTAATAAAATAATAATATTTGAAAATATTAGGAAGAAAATTGAAGCTAGAAAAGGTGTTTTGGAAAGCCAAAAAGAAATAGTTTTAAAAAGAATTTATTCTCTTCAAAAAACTATAAAAAAACTTGATGAAGATATAAATATATTAAAAACAAAAATAAACACTACAAATGAAAACATTATGGCAACAAATAATAATATAATAAAAACTAAAAAAGAAATTATTGTTTTAAAAGAAAAATTAGCTGAAAATAAAGAAGTTTTGATAAATTATGTTGTTTATATCTATAAAAAAGATAATGAAATTTATACTGATAATAAAATAGATATTTTAAAAACTTTACTTTTAAATGAAAAAAGCCTTTGAGATGTATTTGCTGAACAAAACTTTTCAAAAATTTTAGAAATTACAGGACAAAGAATACTTGGAGAAAGAAAAAAAATTCTTAGAAACCTATTTGTTGCTCAAATAAAATTAAATCAAAAATTATCTAAGCTAAAAACTTTAAAAAGAAATATAGTTATTTCGAAATGAATGCTTCAGGATAAAAAATCTTTTAAACAAGAATTACTTTACACAAGTAAATGAAAAGAAAGTATTTATACTAAACTTATTTCTGAAAAAATAGAATCAGAACAAAATATGAAAAAATTTATTTTAAAGGAAAAAATAAAATTTAATAATATAAAAAGAAGTTTATTTAAAGAATATGGTTGTAGATTTATAGATTTGAATGAAAAACCAGTTTCATCATTAATTTGAATGAAACAAAAATGTATTAATTTGAATAAAATTATTTATGCTGAAAAAAAATTGCAAACTTATTATAAAAAATGATTTGATTGGCCAGTACCACCAAATAGATGAGTTAGTGCATATTTTAAAGACCCTTGATATTTGAGAGTTATAGGTTGAAACCATTATGCAACTGATATTAGAGCATATCAATGAACTGAAATAAAAGCTCCAGCAGATTGATATGTTGTATATTTGAAAGCACCAGCTCACAAATCTTATGCTTATTTAGCTGTAAAACATGCAAATTGATTTGTTAGTGTTTATTGACATATCTCAAAATCACTTGTAAAACAATATGATTATGTTAAATCTGGACAAACTATTGCTCTTACTTGATGAGCTATTTGAACAAAATGAGCTTGACTTTTGACTTCTTGACCACACTTGCATTTTGAAGTAATAAAATCTGGAGAACATGTTGATGGTTTAAAATATTTAGATTTATCATTTCTAAGTCAAAAAAATATTCCAGCTTCAAAATATATTAATGAATATATGAAGGATTATAAAACAAGATATTGAAGAGAAGTAGAAAATAAACAGGAATTATTTGATATGAAATGATTTAATTTAAAATGAAACACTGAAGTTGATAGACAAAAATTTTTACTTAATAAATATGCTTGAAAAAGTTTTAAAAATTGGAATATTTGGGTAGAAGAAGCTTTGGAAGCAGAAATAGACCCTAGTTTTCTAATGTGTGTTTGATTAGCAGAGTCTAGTTTAGGTAGAAATCTAACAACTTGATATAATGTTTGAAATGTTTGAAATACTGATTCTTGAGGTAGATGGACTTTTAGTTCCCCAAGAGAATGAATAAATTGGATGGTAAAAACTTTTAATAATAAATACTTATGAAAATATACAAAAATTAGTCAATTAAGTAGATATTGAAATAATGATCCAAAAAAGCAAATATATGCTTCTAGTTGAATAAATTGGCATACAAATATTATTAAATGTATGTGAGAATTAAAACAAGATTATTTAAAAGATGATTTTGAATTTAGAATAAAAATGAAGTAATTACCACCTTTTATAAAAACAAAATTTTAATTTAATAATAAATTATATATGAAAAAAATATTTTTTATACTATTATCATATTTTACAATAATATGAAACTCATTAGCACAATCTCCTAATTTATCAGGAGACAAAACAAAATTAACTGAAGATACTTGAGATTGAACTTGAGCACTTTTTAGTTGGATTTGATCAATTTTTTCTAAAGATACTTTTTTTAAAATATTTTTAGCTATACTTGTAATTATTTGAACAGTTGTAGTTACAAAAGTTGTAAAAGTTAGATTGAATGCTATTTTAGCTAAACAATCTGATTGAGATGATTGAAAAGAAGAAGTTTTTTGAATGGTTACAAGAACTATAAATATTATAATTTTAATATCAGGTTTTTCTTTAGCCATGTGAATTTTGTGAGTAAATTTAGGACTTTTTATGTGAGGTATCTGATTTGGTATAGGTTTTACTTTAAAAACTTTTTTAACAAATTTTGTTTCAGGTATAATAATGGTTTTAAATTGAGAATATTCTGCTTGAATGTTACTTGAAATTTGATGAAAAAAATGAAGAATTATAAAAGTAAATTCTTTAATGACAGAATTAGAACAATTTGATTGAGTTAGGTTTTTGGTACCAAATATAAAATTTTTAGAAGAATATGTTTCTAATTTTAACACAAATGATAAAAGAAGAGTTGAAGTTTTTGTAAATGTTGACTATAATTCAGATATTTTAAAAGCAAAAATGGTAGCTACAAAAGTAATAAATAGTCTTCCAAATATTTTACAATCACCAGAACCATCAGTTATAGTAACAGAATTATGAGCTGATTGAGTGCAATTAAAAGTTATGGCTTGGATTTCTTCTCAAGATAATTATTTTTCTGCTAGATCTAATTTGGCTGAAACATTGAATTTAGCTTTTAAACAATCTTGAATAAAAATTCCATTTAAACAAGTTACTATTTCAAATAGAAATTAAGAAAAAAAGAAAATAAAAAGTTGCAAAAAATAAAAAAATATTATACTTAAAAAAGTTATAATATTTTTTTTAAAATAATAAAAAATGAAAGCAATAATTTTAGCTTCAGGAAAGGGAACTAGACTAAGACCTTTAACTTATACAACTCCAAAGCCTATGATAAAAATAGTTTGAAAACCTATTTTAGAACATATTTTGGAAGGAATTTATAAGAAAGTTTCTGAAATAGTTATAGTTGTAAAATATTTAAAAGAAAAAATAATAGAAGATATTTGAGAAAATTATAAATGAGTAAAAATTAGTTTTGTTATTCAATGAGAAAAAAAATGAACTTGAGCTGCACTTTTAGATATAAAATTTTTAAAAGAATTAGAACAAAATGAAGAAGTTTTAATTTTAAATTGAGATAGTATTTTTGATAAAAAAGATTTAGAAAAAATAATTTCTCTAAAAAATTTTTGAGCTTTAGTTTTAGAAACAAAAACTCCAGAAAAATATTGAATTTATAAACAAGATGAAAATAAATTTGCTACAAAAATAATAGAAAAACCAAAAGAATTTGTTTGAAATTTAGCTAATTTATGAGTTTATAAATTTTCTTTTGAGATTTTTGATTTAGTAAAAAAAATAAAACTTTCTAGTAGATGAGAATATGAAATAACTGATGCTATAAATCTTTTTTTAGAAAAAAATAAATTTAAACTAGTAAAAATAAAATGAAATTTTATAGATATTTGATATGTAGAAGATATAAAAAAAGCTGAAAAAATTCTGAAAAATAATTTATATAAAAAACCAAAAATTTGAAAAATAAAAATTTTAGAAAATTTTTGAGATTATAAAATTAGTTTATGAATTCCAAAAAATCAAATAAAAAATTTAATAAAAAATTCTTTAGATAAAGATGATATTGCTATTCAAAAATGAACTTGAGATTTGAAAAGATTTGCAAATGAAGAAAAATTTGAAAAATGGTATAATGATGAAAACAGATTTTTATTTTGTTTACTTGATAAAAAAAATATTTTAGCTTGAATTCGGTGGGGAAGACCTGCTAATTTTCCACATATTAATAATATTATAGATGAAAAAAATTATAATAAAGTTTTGGAAAATAAAAAAAATATTCATACAAATTGAATAAGAATTTATAAAGATTATAGATGAAAATGATTATCAAAAATATTATTTAATTGTGAAAAACATTATGAACAAATTTTTGAAAATATTTTTAATTGTATAGATATTGAAAAAGAAAATATGGCTTCAATAAAAGCTTATGAAAAACAATGATATAAATATTTTGCAACTTGAAAAAATGATAATGAAAGTATGTGAACAAGTAGTGATAGAATGATTTTAGTAAAAATTTGTGAAAAATAAAAAAAGTGCTTTTTTAACACACTTATTTTAACACAAAAAAAGTCTAAATAAGGCTAAATAATAAAAAAATTTAATTTAAAACTATATAATAAAAAATGATTCGAAATTAATATTTAAATTATAAAAATATACATATTATTATTAATAATAATTTAGTCAAATATAAAAATTATATTTGACTTTCTCTACTCTTCAAAATAGCTTTTTTCAAATCCTTAACAACCCAAATAGTTCAATCTTGAACAAAAGAACTAAAAATTTGTAAACTAATAGCTCAAGCATTCAGCATATTTACTCAACTTTGTCATTCAAGTCATTTTTTATCATAACCAATTCAACCAACTCAAATTATTGGAATTTCTTTATCTAAAAATTCTTTCAACTTTTCAACAGTTTTAAGAGAAATTTTTTGTATTTGCTTCCCACTTGCTCAACCTGTAATTATATCTCAAGAAGGAGTTTTAATTTTTGTTTTATTTTTATATTTATGTTCTTTTGCAGTATTTGTAGCTATTACTCAATCTAATCATTTTCATACATATTTATTAAAAATTTCTGCCAAAGATTTTAATCATTCAATAGTTCCATCTTCTGGCATTTCTTTATTTTTTGTAAGTGGAGAAATTTTTACAAATAATATTCTTCTTTTTATTTTTAGTTTTTTTTCTAATTCTAAATTATATTTAGTTAATTCTTCTAAAATATTTTCAATTTCTAATTGCAAAGAGCAAACTCCGGCTTGATTTGGACAACTTACATTTATTTCAAAAAAGTCTACAAAAGGGTATAAACCAAGCATTTCTTCTTTAAATTCAGAAATTTTATCTTCAGCTTTTGTAATTGCACTATTACATAAATTTGCTCAAAGAGGAATAGAAGGCATCATATTTTGCTTTTTTCTTTCTTCTAACATTTTCACAGTTTCTTCAAGTCAATTTCCTGGTAATCCCATTCAATTTACAATTCAATCTGAAAATCTAAAAATTCTTTTTTTCTTATTTCAAGGTTGAGCAAATTTTGTAATTCCTCAAATAGTTATAGAACCAAATCAAAAAGCTTCCCAAAATTTTAATCAAACAGGTTCTTTTGTAAATCAAGCTGCAAGTCAAATAGGATTAGGAAATTCTAAATCTCAGATTTTAAAACTTAGATTTTTCTCAGATTCAACATAAAAAGTTTTTTTCATTTTTTTCAAAATAAACTCAGATTTTTCAGCTTTTTTGGAAAATTTTATTGCCATATTATGAAAAAGTTCTGGATTTATATTAGAAACTTTAGATTTATTCAAAAATTTATTTATTGTTTTTAAAGGCATATTTTTTTTTGTTAATAGATATTTTTTTGTAGAATTATTTTTTTAATTAACCCATCTCTGAATCTCTTCCCTTAAGCCTAAGGGAAGAGGGCTACAATTTTTAATTAATTTTTTTAATAGATTTATATTTTTTACTCCTTCCCTTAGACTTAAGGGAAGGTTGGGATGGGTTAATTAGAATATTTCCTGTAGCCTCTTTCCCTTAGTCTTTTAAGCTAAAATGCAATTTTTTGTAAAAAAATTAATATTCTTGCTTATACTGTATGTGAAGGGAAAGAATTCAAGATAGGGATAATTAAATACTTCCAATATTTTACATATATACTCCCTTCCCTTAGGCTTAAGGGAAGGGTTGGGGATGGGATAATTAAAATACTTCCATCCTATAACACAATTTTTTTCAAGGCATAAAAGGAACTATTTCTATTTTTCATTCAATTTTTTCAGGAATATTATTTTCTTCTAATTTTAGAATAATAGTTTTTTCTGGAGCTGAATCAAGAATTTTTCCATAAATATTTTTTGCATTATCTGAAACAAACTTTTGCAAATTTTCTTGTTTTCAAAATCTAGTAAAAATTTCTGTTAAAGCTTGCAAAGCATTTGGAGATGTAAAAGCTCAAGCTGAACAATATTCAGATTCTTTTGTATTTTGAGGATGAGGAGCTGAATCACTTCAAAACATTATTTTTGGATTTCAAGATAAAACTTTTTTCAAAAGTTCAACTCTATCTTCTGGAGTTTTTGCTATTGGCTTACAATAATTATGAGGTTGCAAAGACCATTTTGCAACATTATCTAAAGTTAAAACTAAATGATGTAAAGTAATTGTAGCATATAAATTATCATATTTTTCAACTAAATCAGCACTTTGTTTTGTTGTAATATGTTCCATAATAATTTTTAATTTAGGAAATTCTTTTGCTAAAATTTTATAAATTCAGGCATATTCTCTTTCAGCATCCATAACAAATCAATCAGTTTCTCAATGAACATTTAAAGGAATTTTTAACTCTTGCATATTTTCCAAAACAGGTCTTAATTCTTCCAAATCAAAACCTTCTATTCAAGAATCTGAATTTGTAGTTAAACCTTTTGGATACATTTTTATTCAAATAATTTTATTTTGAGCTTTTTCTAAAAATTTTTTAGAATAATCACTTCTAAAATTTAAAGTCATATATGGAGTAAAATTTTTAGAATTTTCCAAAATTCTATTTTTATATTCTTGTAAATATTCTAAATCTTCAACAGGAGGAACTAAGTTTGGCATAACTAAAGCTCAACAAAATTGTTTAGCTGAAAAAATTGCAACTTGTTCTAGCATTTCTCAATCTCTCAAATGAAGATGCATATCAAAAGGATTTTTTATTTCCACTTTTTCAGGTAAATTTTCAGTTAATTCAGGTAACTGTTTTTTAAAATCTTCACTTTTTATATGTTCAATCATTTCTTTTAATGATTTAAATTTTGCTTTTTCTAAAGACATAATAAAATTATTTACAAAAATAAAATTTTTACACACAGTATTTATATCTAAATTTTGAAAAAAATCAAACAATTTTTTTGTTATTTAAAAGTAGAAATGTCACCATTTTCTTTTTGAATATTTGAATTTATTATATATTTCAATTGGTAAAGTATGTTTATCAGGAATATGTTTAATATCAGTATATAAATAACTAAAAGCCATATCTTTAAAAAAATTAAAAGGACTTCTGTATTCTCTATTAACAGTTTTAACTTTTTTTTCTTTTTAGTAAATTTATATTTAAGTTTTTATTTAGCTTCTTACTCCAGTACCACATCAATTTCTTCCAGAAAATCACAATATGTTTTTTACTTGCTATGACTTTTTTTAAAAAAAGTTTTGACATATGTATAAAAAAATATATACTCCATTTCGTTCTCAAAAAATATATTGAGAGAGTTCCTTAACAAACAAGTAATATATAAGAAGAAAAATATACATTTTGGAATAAAAAA